>NZ_CAKAKE010000001.1:3115000-3331609 GCF_916618915.1 Stenotrophomonas sp. Marseille-Q4652 | reverse complement strand
CGCCAGCCCCCCCCCCGCCACGCAAAGGCCCGCCAGCAAGGCGGGCCTTTTACATTCCGCTCCCCGGGCCGGTCGCAGTTGCTGAGAACGGCGCGCCACATGCTTGTACCGGCGCTGGATGCAGGCGGCCGGCCGCGGGTCGCCCGCCATCACGTTTCCCTCATCAACGGCGGACAAAGATCAGCTCCATGAAGATCGAAGTGTGGCAAGGCGATATCACCGAACTGGCCGTGGACGCCATCGTCAACGCCGCCAACGAGTCCCTGCTCGGCGGCGGCGGCGTGGATGGCGCCATCCATCGGGCCGCCGGTCCAGGGCTGCTGGACGAGTGTCGGCAACTGCCGGAGCTGCGTCCAGGCGTGCGTTGCCCGGTCGGCGAGGTACGCGCGACCGGCGGCCACCGTCTGGCCGCACGGCACGTGCTGCATACCGTCGGCCCGGTCTGGCGCGAGGGCCAGCACGACGAGCCGGCCCTGCTGGCCAACTGCTACTGGCGCTCGCTGAAGCTGGCCGAGGAAATGGGCCTGCATTCGGTCGCCTTCCCCGCGATCAGCTGCGGCGTCTACGGCTACCCGCTGCAGCTGGCCGCGCGCGTGGCTGCTGCCGAGACCCTGGCCTGGCAGCGCAGCCATGCCGAACCGCGACACATCATCCTCGTCGCCTACAACGGCGCCACCGCCCAGGCCTATCGCCAGGCGCTGGCCGAGCTGGGTTATCGCGTTCCGGCCGAGCCGCTGCTGACGCGCCCGCCGGCCATGGATGCCTCGCTGGCGCTGCAGGCCGGTAGCGCCGCTTGAGCAACCGTTCCAGCATCGGAAAAAGAAAAAAACCGGCTTGCGCCGGCTTTTTCCGTGCGCCACGCCGGTCGACCGGCGCGGCGCGGAGGCATCAGCCTTCCCACTTGCCCAGCGCAGCCAGGCCGTTGGCCTTGGCGCGCTCGTACACGGTCTTCTGGGCGGCGGCGTAGTTGCCCTTCATGTCCTTTGCCCACAGCTTCAGTGCGGCCTGCTGCATGGCACGGCCGTAGGAGAAGCTCAGCGGCCACGGCAGGTTGCCCAGCTGGTTCATGGCGTTGAGGTGGGCGGTGGACTGCTCGTCGGTCTGGCCACCGGACAGGAACACGATGCCCGGCAGGATTGCCGGCACGGTCGACTTCAGGCACATCACGGTCGACTCGGCCACTTCCTCGACGTCGGCCTGCTCTTCGCAGTCCTTGCCGGAGATGACCATGGAGGCCTTCAGGATGGTGCCTTCCAGCACGACGTTCTGCGCGTAAAGGGCGTCGAACAGCGCACGCAGGGTGGCTTCGGTGACTTCGTAGCAGGTCTCGATGTCGTGGTCGCCGTCCATGATCACTTCCGGCTCGACCATCGGCACCAGGCCGGCTTCCTGGCACAGCGCGGCATAGCGGGCCAGCGCGTGGGCATTGGCGTCGATGCAGGTGCCCGACGGGATCGATTCGCCGATGTTGATCACCGCGCGCCACTTGGCGAAGCGGGCGCCGAGCTTGTAGTACTCCTGCAGGCGCTCGCGCAGGCCGTCCAGGCCCTCGGTGACCATCTCGCCCGGGCAGCCGGCCAGCGGCTTGGCGCCGGTGTCGACCTTGATGCCCGGGATGATGCCGTTGTCGGCCATGTACTTGGCGAACGGCACGCCGTCCTTGGTCGACTGGCGGATGGTCTCGTCGAACAGGATCGCGCCGGAGACGTAGTCGCTCAACTTCGGCGTGGTGAGCAGCAGCTCGCGGTAGGCGCGGCGGTTTTCCTCGGTGTTCTCGATGCCCACCGAGGCAAAGCGCTTGGCGATGGTGCCGGTGGATTCGTCGATCGCGATGATGCCCTTGCCCGGGGCGACCATGGCCTGGGCGGTTTCGGCCAGCTGTTCGATGCTCATGTATTTCCTGTGGCGGGTGCGGGAAAACCCGAATTATAGCCGCCACAGGCAGTGAACTGGCCGTCCACGGCAGAACACCGCCCCGGCCAGGGCCGCGGCGGTGCATCGATGGTGGTTTGGCAGCGGCAGACTGCCCGACCGTCCTCGGCGGTAACCGTTTACAGCTCGCCCAGGCCGCTGGCGCGGCCGTCCGGCCCAACCTCCAGCAGGCGCAGGGTGTTGGTCGCGCCATGGGTTTCCATGTGCTCGCCGCTGGTGAACACCACGCGGTCGCCGGCCTGCAGCAAGCCTGCGTCGACCAGCAGGCGGATGCTGCCGCGCGCGGCCTCGCGCGGGGTCAGCCCGCGGCTGTCGAAGTTGATCGGGAACACGTCGCGCATCAGCGCCATCTGCCGGCGCGCGCCGTCATGGCGGGTCACCGCGTAGATCGGCGGGCGGGCGCGGAAGCGCGACAGGTAGCGCGCGGTGCCGCCGGATTCGGTCATCGCCACGATCGCGCGCACGCCCACGTGCTGGGACAGGAACATGGTGGCCATGGCGATGGCCTGGTCGGCGCGCTCCAGGTTGCGCGGCGAGGCGTTGAAGTCGGTCTCGGTCTGGAACTGGCGCTCGGCACCCAGGCAGATGCGCGCCATCGCCTCGACCGCCTTGACCGGCCAGGCGCCGGCGGCGGTTTCGGCCGACAGCATCACCGCGTCGGTGCCGTCGATCACCGAGTTGGCCACGTCCAGCACCTCGGCGCGGGTCGGGATCGGGCTTTCGACCATCGACTGCAGCATCTGTGTGGCGGTGATCACCACGCGGTTCTGCGCCAGCGCGGCCTTGATGATCTTCTTCTGCAGGCCCGGCAGCTCGGCATCGCCGATCTCCACGCCCAGGTCGCCACGGGCCACCATCACCACGTCGCTGGCCTCGACGATTTCCTCCAGGTTCTCGATCGCCTCGGTGCGCTCGATCTTGGCCACCAGCGCGGCATTGCAGCCGTGCGACTGGGCGATGGTGCGGGCATCGATCATGTCCTGCGCGTTGCGGCAGAACGAGACGGCGATGAAGTCCACGCCGATCTTCGCCACGATACCGATCAGCTCCTTGTCGCGCTCGGTCAGCGCGCCCAGCGACAGCCCGCCGCCCTGCTTGTTGAGCCCCTTGCGGTCGGACAGCACGCCGTCGTTGAGCACCGTGGTGATGATGCGTTCGCCCTGGACCTCGACCACGCGCAGCTGCATCAGCCCATCGTCGAGCAGCAGCACGTCACCGGCGCCCACGTCCTGCGGCAGGCCCAGATAGCTGACGCCGATCTGGCTGGCGTCGCCGGGGGGGGTATTGGCCGCGGCCACGAGGTCGAAGCGGTCGCCTGCCCGGAGCACCACCTTGCCCTCGGCAAACCGCTCGATCCGGATCTTCGGACCCGGCAGGTCGGCCAGGATGCCGACCTCCACGCCGACACGCAGGGCAGCGGCGCGCACCTCGGCCGCACGCTTGGCCTGGCCGGACGGATCGCCGTGGCTGAAGTTCAGCCGCACCACGTTGACGCCGGCCCGGAACAGGTCCTCCAGCACGCCCGGCGGGTCGGTCGCCGGCCCCAGGGTGGCAAGGATCTTGGTTCGGCGCTGGCGCTCGATCATGGTGCTGTGGCTCCCGGAAATGACAACAGAAGCTAGCACACCGTGAAGGCCGCTATCACATTGTCCCGCCTAGCTTTTTTCGGGACTTCGGGGTGTCCTGCGGACATCCTGGACAGCGCTGTCAGACATGCTGGCGCGTACGGTGCACGGCAAGCGTAGCCGCAGTCGCCTGCAGCTGCTCGCGCATACGTATGCGTGGGAAGGAAGGCCGCCCGTCAGTGGGCGGCGGGCACCAGCGCGCCGGATTGGCCGAGCAGTCCCGGCAGCTCGCGGGGGGTGTTGGCCAGGTACTGGGCCCCGGCGCGGCGCAGCTCCTCGGCGCCACCGAAACCCCACAGCACGCCGATGTTGCGCATGCCGTGGTGGCGCGCGCCCTCGATGTCCATGTGGCGGTCGCCGATCATCCAGCAGCGACCCGGCTGCAGCGACAGCCGCTGCAGTGCCTCGGCGATCAGCTCCGGCTTGTGGCTGCGCGAACCGTCCGGGGTGGCGCCAATGACATCGGTGAAGCAGTGGCCGAACGGCAGGTGTTCGACGATGCGCCGGGCATGCGGTTCGTTCTTGGCGGTCACCACCGCCAGCAGGTGGCCAGCCGCGTGCAGCTCCTGCACGACCTCGCCGATGTCGGGGTAGATCTCGTGCTCGCGCCAGCCGTGGCTCTCGAAGCGTTCGCGGTAATGCAGCACCGCCTGCTCCACGCGCTCGGCGTCATGGAACAGGGGCGCGAAGCTGGTACGCAGCGCCGGACCGATCCAGCGCCGCAGCTCTTCCTGCGGCGGCACCGGATGCTGCATGCACTCCAGGGCATGGGCCACGCAGCGGGTGATCCCGACGGCCGAATCGATCAGCGTACCGTCGAGATCGAAGAACAGCACGTCGCGATTCACGACCCGCGAGCCTCCAGCGCGGCGACCGCCGGCAGGGTCTTGCCCTCGAGGAACTCGAGGAAGGCGCCGCCGCCGGTGGAGATGTAGCTGACCTGCCCGGCGATGCCGTACTTGTCGACCGCGGCCAGGGTGTCGCCACCGCCGGCGATGGAGAACGCCTTGGAAGCAGCGATCGCCCTGGCCAGGGTCTCGGTGCCCTTGCCGAAGGCGTCGAACTCGAACACGCCGACCGGGCCGTTCCACACCACGGTACCGGCCTTGGCGATCAGCTCGGCGTACTGCGCGGCGGTCTGCGGACCGATGTCCAGGATCATGTCCTCGGCGCCCACGGCGTCGACCGGCTTGACCGTGGCCGGCGCGTCCGCGGCAAATGCCGGGGTCACCACCACGTCGGCCGGCAGCGGGATGTGCGCGCCGCGTGCGTTGGCATCGGCATCGATCTTCCTGGCCGTCTCCAGCAGATCGGCCTCATACAGCGACTTGCCGACATCGTGGCCATTGGCCGCGATGAAGGTGTTGGCGATGCCGCCGCCGACGATCAGCTGGTCGACCTTGCCGACCAGGCTGGTCAGCAGTTCCAGCTTGGTCGAGACCTTGGAGCCGGCAACGATGGCCAGCAGCGGACGCGCCGGGTTGGCCAGCGCCTTGTCCAGCGCATCGAGCTCGGCCATCAGCAGGGGGCCGCCCGCGGCCACCGGGGCGAAGCGGATCACGCCGTGGGTCGAGGCCTGGGCGCGGTGCGCGGTACCGAAGGCATCCATGACGAACACATCGCACAGCGCGGCGTACTTCTTCGACAGCGCCTCGTCATCAGCCTTCTCGCCGACGTTCATGCGGCAGTTTTCCAGCAGCACGACCTGGCCCGGGGCGACCTCGACGCCATCCACCCAGTCCTTGACCAGCGGCACCTCGACACCCAGCAACTGCGACAGCCGCGCGGCGACCGGCGCCAGCGAATCGGCCTCGCTCCACACGCCTTCCTTCGGCCGGCCCAGGTGCGAGGTCACCATCACCGCGGCGCCCTTTTCCAGCGCCAGCTTCAGGGTCGGGATCGAGGCGGTGATGCGCTGCTCGGAGGTGATGCGGCCATCCTCGATCGGCACGTTCAGATCCTGGCGGATCAGCACGCGCTTGCCGGAAAGGTCGAGGTCGGTCATGCGAACGATGGACATGGCAGGATCAGCTCCGCGGGGCGATGGAAACCGGCATTCTCGCCCGCGGCGCCGGCGCGGGCAAACCACGGAGCGACACGATGGACGGTCATCTCGAGCAACCCGAACTGCATACCGACAGGCTGCGCCTGCGTGAATTCCGCATGGACGATGCCCCGGCACTTTTCGCCATCCACAGTGATCGGCAGGTGATGCGCTACTGGAGCTACCCGGCGTGGACCGAGCTGGCGCAGGCCGAGCGCAAGGTCGCCGACATCCTGCGCCAGCGGCGCGAGGACGGGCTGCTGGTGTGGGCGATCTGCGAGGCCGCCAGCGACCGGCTCATCGGCAGTTGCGCAGTATTCGCCATCCGCCACGAGCAGGGTTGCGCCGAGATCGGCTACAGCCTGCACCGCGACTGGCAGGCCGCGGCCTGGCCAGCGAGGCGCTGCGCGCGGTGCTGCGCCACTGTTCGACGGGATGGGCCTGCGCCGGATCGAGGCCGATACCGACCCGCGCAACACGCCCTCCCGGCACCTGCTTGAGAAACTCGGCTTCGTCCACGAAGGCCTGCTGCGCGAGCGCTGGCGGGTCAATGGCGAGCTGTGCGACACCGCGCTGTACGGGCCGCTGCGACGTGACTTCGCTGGTTGAGGCTCAGTTCCCGCCGGGCTGGCCGCGCCCGCCGCGCAGCAGGGCCAGTGCGAAACCGGCCACCACCAGCGCACCGACCACCAGCACCACCCACAGCAGCGCGCTCTTCCAGTCACGCGGCGGCAGGGGCGCTTGGTACGCCGACTCGCCGGCGCGCTCGGTGCCCTGCCCCAGCGTGGCCGCGGCGGGCTGCCACTGCGGCCCATGGCGCCCGCGCAACCCGGCCAGCAACGGTGCCAGCGGCGCCGAGGCCGCAACCTCGGCCGCGCTGCCGGCGACCAGTGCATATGGCGGTTTTCCTTGGGCGAGGAACACCACGCTGCCGGGGCGATAGCCCAGCCGCAGCACCGGTGCCCCGGACACCGCGGCACCCTGCGCCCGCAGCCGCCACTGTCGATCCACCACCGTGGAATCCAGCGGCAGCGGCGGTGACTGCTGCAGCTGGCCCGCTTCGGTCAGGCTCCATGTGTTCCAGCGCGCCGCATGCACCCGCCAGCCGGCAGTGGCCCGATCCTTGCCTCCCGGAGCTTCGCGGCTGGCGAGCTGCCAGGTCGCGGTAGTGTTGGCCGGCATTGCCACGTCGATGCGCTGCACCGGGAAGCGGCCACGCAGCGTGTAGATGAACCCCTTGCGCGGATCGCCCGCAGCGTCGGCACGCAGATCCTGCCATTGCCAGTCGCCGGCTTCGGCCCGGGTGCCCAGCTCGCCGAGCAGGCGGCGCAGCGCCGGGGCGCCATGGCGCTGCAGCGGCACCAGGCGCAGGTAGCGCTGCGAGGTCGCAAGGGCGATGCGGTCCTGGCGCAGCACGCGCCCCTGGTTGCTCGACTGCAGCAGCCGCACCTGCGGATCGATTACCTGCCAGCTGCGCAGGTCGCTGCTGGCTTCCAGCCGGTAACCGACGTCGACGGTGGCGGCGGGATCGGCCCACTCGACCCGCAGCGCGCGCAACTGCGGCGCCTGCGCGCCCAGGTCCACCAGCCACACCGGGTCGGCGCCATCCCCTGCCCCAGCACCGAGGGCGTTGCGGATCGACAGCCGCCCGTCCGCCCCCCGCTGCACCACCACGCTCAGGTCACCGCTGGCGGTGGCGGGCGAGGCCGGCACCACGAACCACGGCAGCTCCACCCGCTGCGCCGGTGTCGCACCGAGTTCGGCAGCCGCCTGCACCGCGCTGGCTACCAGCACCCCGTCTGCATCGACCACGCGCACGTCGCGCAGGTCCGGCCAGTGCGCGGCGGTGTATACCGAGGCATCCAGGGGTACCCGGTAGGCACCGGCATCGGCGCGCGAGAGCTGCAACGGCCACTGCCGGGCGAAGTCATCGGCCGCGAGCGCCATCGATGGCAGCAGGGCAAGCCACAAGAGTTGCCTGATCATGCGGAAGCTTCCTCGTTGGCACCGCCACGGCGCGGCGGTGCAGGTGCCAGCCAGCCCACCAGCGTGCACAGCAGGCCATAGGCAATGAATGCACCGATGCCGAGCAGGTCGCCCAGGTTGCCGCGGTCGACCAGCAGCAGCTTGGCCAGCACCACGCCCATCAGGATCGCGCCGGACAGCCACAAGCCCCACTGGCCACGGCGCGAACCGGATACCCAGCCGGCCACGCCGAGCAGGCTCCAGACCACGGTCAGGCTGGTCTGCGCCAGGCGGCTGCCCAGCAGCGCGTCGCTCCACGGCTCACCACCCCAGTGATGCACGGCGCGCAGCGTCATCACCGTGACCAGCGCCAGCGCGGCCAGCGCCAGACCCACGCGCCAGGCGGAAGCGGACTGGCCGGGCTGGTTCTGCCACAGCCATCGTGCCGCCAGTACCAGCACGGCGACCTGTGCCAGGTCCAGCGGATTGAGCAACGCCACCCACGGCAGCGGCGCGGCCGCGCCACTGCTGGCCAGCGCTGCGAACCACCACAGCGCGAGCACCAGCGCGACGATGCCCTGCAGGTGCGGGCGAAGGCGGACGAAGCACGTGCCCAGCGGTTGGGCCAGCCAGCGCCAGTGGTCCTGGGACAGCACCGCCATCACCAACCACGGCAGCGCCAGCAGCATGCCGACCCAGCCTTCGGCCAGCCCGAAGCGTTCACTTACGTGCAAGGCCAGCAGCGACAGCACGGTTGGCCACAACAGCCACCATGCCAGTTGGACAAGGCCGGCAATGCGCCCCTCGCCCATGCGCAGGCACAGCAAGCTGCGCAGGCCCAGCGCGGCGAACACCGGCCACACCCAGCTCCCATGGCCGGCAAACGGCTGGCCGTAATCGGCGGCCTGCGCGAAGGCCAGCGGGAAGGCCAGCACCAGTGCGGCCAGGGTGGTCAGCGCAAGCGCCGGTGCCGGAGCGCGGCGATGGACTTCCGCGGCCACCCAACCGGTGACGCCCAGCAACAGCAGCAGCCCGTGCAGGCGGCTGCCGGCCGGCATGAAGTTACTGATCTCAAGCGCGATGTTGCCCAGCCACCAGCCCAGGCCCCACACGTACGCTGCGGCCGCCAACCACGCGTGGCTCGCATTGCGGTACAGCCAGGCGGTGGCGAAGCCAGCCAGCGCCACCAGCAGCGCGCCCATGAAGGCGGCATTGGTGATAGCCACGCTGGGCGCAGGCCCGGACGCCACGCCCGAGGCCAGCGCCACTGCGGCCGCCAGCTGCAGCCCGATGCCGGTCCAGCGCGCGAGCCGGTGCCGTTGCAACAGGCCCAGCCACACCAGTCCGGCGCCTTCCAGCGCGAACACCGCGGCGGTGGCGCGCGCCGACAGCGCCAGCGGCACCGCCAGCGTGGCAAAACCGACGGCCAGGATCGCGTTGCCGCGGGCCAGCACCTGGAACCGCTCGCGACGGATCAGCAGCCAGCCCAGCAGCGCGTACAACGCCGCGAGGGCCAGCGCACACAGGGCCAGGGGCATGCGTTCGCCTTCCAGCAATGCGGCCTGCAGCGAGAACGCCACCAGCGGGGTGCCGAACAGCAGCGCGCCATCCACCCGTGCACTGCCCGGGGTGGCGCTGCGCCGGGCGTGCAGCAGCGGCAGCAGCAGGTAGAAGGCGAAGAACAGCAGCAGGAATGGCTCGGTGGAAGCTAACTTGTGCGGCGCGTAGTCGAGCACGCCCCAGACCGTGCCGATGCCCCAGGTAAAAACGAAACCCAGCAGGTTGAGTTCGCGCCACGGCCGCACCCAGGCAATGGCGAACACGCCGGCATTGAGCAGCGCGTAATACGAGAACAGCGAAACGTGGTTGCCGCTGCCATCGGACAGCCATACCGGCGCCATGAACCCGGCCAGCACGCCGAGCACCGCCAGCGTGCGTGATTCCTGCAACACCGCCATCACCGCCAGCCCGGCGATCAGCACCACGCTGATCCCGAAGGCCGGCACCGTCCCGATCAGCCCGTGGTTCCTGCAGGCCGCGAACACGGTCAGCAGCAGCACGCCGATCGCCCCGCCCTGCAGTGCCAGCGCAAAGGTGCGATGGCTATCGCGCTTGCGCCAGGCAAACACCAGGCCGGCCAGTGCGGCGATGCTGATCAGGCTCAGGCGCAGTGCGATCGGCAGGTTCAACCAGCCCTGGTCGCTGGCGTACTTGAGCAGCGCGGCGACACCGGCCAGCAGCACCAGCATGCCGACCTTGACCGGCATGTTGCCCTCGGTGAACCAGCGTCGCGCCGTGCCCAGCAGACGTTGCAGCGGGCCTGGCCGTTCCGGTTGCCGGCGGCTCCGCTCCGCGTGGGGCGGTGGCGTGGCGGCGCCGGCATCCATTTCCCGTGCCTGGACCAGTGGCGATGTGGCGGGCAGCGGCGGCGGCGATACCGGAGCAGGCTGCGCAGGTGCGGGTGCGGGTGCGGGCGGAGGCTGAATCGACGAAGCCACCGTCCAGGCGGCAGGCGGCGCTGCTTCCGGCTGCGGCCGGGCCTGCAACGCGGCAACGTGCTGCTCCAGCAGCTGCACGCGTCGCTTCAGCCCGAGCAGCGAAAAAGCCAGTACGCCCAGCAACACGGGTACGGCGAGTACCGCCAGCGCCACCAACGCAATGATCGATTCCAAACGATGCTTCCCCCGGGTGATGGGTGGCAGGCCGTCCCGGGCCGCCGTCGCCGGCATGCTACCGGAGCGCACCGCCATGCGGCTCAAGTCCGCACGCGGCTGGCCGATGAGGCTGGGTTGGCAGCAAAGAAGCACCCCATCTCCCTTGCCGAGGATGCCCTGCATGACCCTGCCCGCCGCGCCTGCCCAGGCCAGCGTCGATGACCATATCCGTTCCGTGGCCGGCCTCTCGGCCCGCCTGATGGCCCAGTTGCGGCAGTCCCTGCAGCGGATCGAGGAGATCAACCGCACCACCCTGGTGATCTCGATGAACGCCCGCATCGAATCGGCGCGCATCGGCATGGCCGGCCGCGGCTTTGCGGTGATCGCCCAGGAAATGGACAGCCTGTCGCGCAGCGTGGCCGAAGCTACCCGCGAGATCGACCGCAGCGCCGAGACCACCCGCGGCGAAATGCAGGACACGCTGGCACAACTGGAAGACAACGTACGCCGCACCCGGCTGGCCGAGCTGGCGCTGGCCAACATCGACCTGATCGACCGCAACCTCTACGAGCGCAGCTGCGACGTGCGCTGGTGGGCGACCGACGGCGCGGTGGTCGCCGCTGCGCGCCCTGGCGCGACGGCACAGGACGTCGCCCATGCCTCGCGCCGCATGGGCCAGATCCTGGATTCGTACACGGTGTACTTCGACCTTGTGCTGGTCGGCCTGGATGGCCGCGTGATCGCCAATGGGTGCCCCGACCAGTACCACTCCGCCGGCATGGACGTCGGTGACAGCGCATGGTTCGAGGCGGCACGGCGGAACACCAGCGGCGAGCAGTTCGGCTTCCAGGCCGTGCACGCCAGCGAGCTGGCCGGCGGCGAGCGCGTGCTGGTGTACGCCTGCGGCGTACGCGAGGGCGGGCGCATCGATGGCCGCCTGCTCGGCATCCTCGGCATCGTGTTCCGCTGGGATGCGCTGGCGCAGACGGTGGTGCAGCGCACGCCGCTGTCCGAACAGGAATGGACGCGCAGCCGCGTGTGCATCGTCGACGACCGCGGCCTGGTGCTGGCCGACTCGGCCGGGCGCAGCCTGCAGGACGTGATCGACTTCCCCGGGCGCGACGAGCTGCTGCGCCAACCGCGCGGTGCGCAGGTGCTTGAGTACGAAGGGCGAATGCACTGCATCGCGCACGCCGCCTCGCCCGGCTACGAGACCTACCGCACCGGCTGGCACTGCCTGGTGCTGCAGGCGCTCTGAGCCGTCAGCGGCGCAACAAAAAACCCCGGCGTTGCCGGGGCTTTTCGTGATCCAGGAGCAGCGCCTTACTTGGCGGCAACGACCCTGGCCATTTCCAGGCACTTGTTGGAATAGCCCCACTCGTTGTCGTACCAGCTCACCAGCTTGACGAAGGTGCCATCCAGCGCGATGCCGGCCTCGGCGTCGAACACGGAGGTGCAGGTCTCGCCGCGGAAGTCGGTGGCCACGACCTTGTCCTCGGTGTAGCCCAGCACGCCCTTCAGCGTGCCTTCGCTCTGTGCCTTCACCTCGGCGCAGATCTCGGCGTAGGTGGCTTCCTTTTCCAGCTCGACGGTCAGGTCGACCACCGACACGTCCGAGGTCGGGACGCGGAAGCTCATGCCGGTCAGCTTCTTGTTGAGTTCCGGGATCACCACGCCCACGGCCTTGGCCGCGCCGGTGGAGGACGGAATGATGTTTTCCAGGATGCCGCGGCCGCCGCGCCAGTCCTTGTTGGACGGGCCGTCAACGGTCTTCTGGGTCGCGGTGGCAGCGTGCACGGTGGTCATCAGGCCGCGCTTGATGCCCCACTTGTCGTTGATGACCTTGGCCAGCGGGGCCAGGCAGTTGGTGGTGCACGAGGCGTTGGAGATGATCGCCTGGCCAGCGTAGGTCTTGTCGTTGACGCCGTAGACGAACATCGGCGTGTCGTCCTTGGACGGGGCCGACATGATCACCTTCTTCGCGCCGGCATCGATGTGCTTCTGCGCGGTTTCCTTGGTCAGGAACAGGCCAGTGGATTCGATGACGACGTCGGCGCCGACTTCGTCCCACTTCAGGTTGGCCGGATCGCGCTCCTGGGTCAGGCGGATCTTCTTGCCGTTGACCAGCAGGTTGCCGCCGTCCACCGCCACGTCGGCCTTGAAGCGGCCATGCACGGAGTCGTACTTGAGCATGTAGGCCAGGTAATCCGGCTCCAGCAGGTCATTGATCGCCACGATCTCGATGTCGTTGCCGAAATTCTGCACCGCAGAACGCAGCACGTTGCGTCCGATGCGCCCGAAACCGTTGATACCGACCTTGATTGCCATGTTGACAAGCTCCTGCGACCGCACGTTGCGGCGGGGTGGAAAGGGGCCGCCATTCTACCAGCACGTCGCGCACGCCACTTGCATGCCGGGCTGCCCCGCCAGCCGCTGGACGCCGGCGGACCTTTGATCCGGATCAAGGCGCAGGTCTCCGTCGATGCAAAGAATGGCGCCACTTCCAACGCAGCGAGACTGCCCCCATGCGCAAGACCCCCCTGATGCTTTCCGCCCTCGCCCTGGCTGTTTCGGCCGCCGCGCCGGCCATGGCCCAGTCCAAGGGCGACTGGACCATCGGCGCCGGCGTCCACCAGGTCGCCCCCAAGTCGGACAACGGCTCGCTGGCCGGTGGCACCCTGGCCGTGGACGTGGGCAACGACGTCAAGCCGACCATCACCGGTGAGTACTTCATCGCCGACAACCTCGGCATCGAGGTGCTGGCCGCGCTGCCGTTCAAGCACGACATCAACATCGCCGGCCTCGGCCGCGTCGGCAGCACCAAGCACCTGCCGCCGGTGGTCTCGCTGCAGTACCACTTCAACAGCGCGGGCAAGGTTTCGCCGTTCATCGGCGCCGGCCTGAACTACACCACCTTCTTCAGCGAAAGCACCGGCGGCGCACTGGCCGGCAGCAAGCTGAAGCTGGACGACTCGTTTGGCCTGGCCGCCCACGTCGGCCTGGATTTCAATATCTCGCCCAAGGCCGCCATCCGCGTGGACGCCCGCTGGGCCGACATCGATACCGACGTCAGGCTGGATGGTGCCAAGCTGGGCACCGTCAACATCGACCCGCTGGTCTACGGCGCGTCCTACGTCGTCCGCTTCTGAGCCACCCGGCCCAGCCGCGGCAGGTCGCGTTCCCTCGCGCGACCTGCCGCAACCGCCGCAAGCGGCAATCCCGGTGACGGCCCCAGCCGTTAGAATCACCGGATGAAACAGTTCATCCCCCTGCTCTTTGCCGGCGTGATGCTGGCATCCCCCTCTTTCGACGCCCAGGCATGGGGCGGCCAGGGACACCGCCTGGTGGCGCGGATCGCCGACACCCAGCTCACCCCGCAGGCACGCGCCGCGGTGGACGAACTGCTCAAGGGCGAAGCCGACCCGACCCTGTCCGGCATCGCTTCGTGGGCCGACGAGCTGCGCGGCAGCGACCCGGACCTCGGCAAGCGCACGGCCAGCTGGCACTACGTCAACATCGCCGAACACGACTGCCAGTACCTGAAGGAGCGCGACTGCAAGGACGGCGACTGCGTCACCGAGGCGCTGAAGGAGCAGAGCGCGATCCTGGCCGATACCAGCCGTCCGCTGGCCGAGCGCACGCAGGCATTGAAATTCGTCGTGCACTTCACCGGCGACATCCACCAGCCGATGCACGCTGGCTACGCGCACGACAAGGGGGGCAACGAGTTCCAGCTCCACTTCAACGGCCGCGGCACCAACCTGCATTCGCTATGGGACAGCGGCATGGTGTACGACCGCAAGCTCACTGATGACGAGTATCTGAAAGAGCTGCTGGCGCTTCCCGCGCCGGATGCCGCCGAACTCGTGCGTGGCGACCGTGATCCCGAGCTGTGGTCCGAATCGGTCTGCCGCATCGCCATCGCCCCGGGCGTCTACCCGGCACGGCCCGGCACCGTGCCGACCGGCTACGTGTCGCGCCATCGTCCCGTGGTGGAACAGCACCTGCGACTGGCCGGCGACCGCCTGGCGGTCCTGCTCAACGCGCTGCTCGGCCAACCCTGACCGGAGTTACCGCATGTCCGTGGAAGTCGTCCCGTTCTTTCATGCCGGATCCAATACCTTCAGCTACCTGGTTGTTGATCCAGCCAGCAGCAAGGCAGCGGTGATCGATCCGGCACTGGACTACGACCCGGAAACGGACACCCTGGCCAGCACTTCGGCCCAGGCCCTGATCGAGCACGTAAAACAGCACAGTCTGCACGTTGAATGGCTGCTGGAAACCCATGCCCACGCCGACCATGTGTCGGCTTCGCGCTGGCTGCGCAGGCACTGGCCGCAGGCCCGCGTGGCCATTGGCCAGGGCATCACCCAGGTGCAGGCCACCCTGGCCCCGCGCTATGACATGCCCGAAGGCTTCCGCGCCGACGGCTCGCAGTTCGACCACCTGTTCGCCGACAACGAGGCCTTCCAGATCGGCACGCTGCCGGCACGGGTGATCGCGGTGCCCGGCCACACCAGCGACAGCGTGGCCTACCTGGTCGGCGATGCATTGTTCCCGGGCGATTCGATGTTCATGCCCGATGGCGGCACCGCCCGCTGCGACTTCCCCGGTGGCGATGCGGCGCAGCTGTACCGCTCGATCCAGCGGCTGCTGGCGCTGCCCGACCAGACCCGCGTATTCGTCTGCCACGATTACGGCCCGGGCGGTCGCGCGGTGGCCAACGAGACCACCATCGCCGAGCAACGCCGCAACAACATCCACCTGCGCGATGGGGTGGATGAAGCCAGTTTCGTGGCCACCCGCCAGGCCCGCGACGCCACCCTTCCCGCGCCGCGACTGATGGGCCCGTCGATCCGCGCCAACCTGCAGGGCGGCCCGGTCGATCTGGGCTGAGCGCAACGCGCGGGTCAGCGTCCCTGGCTGCGCACCAGCCGCTGCCCGGCGACGATCTCGAAGGTGAAGGCGTACAGCAGGCTGACCGGTAACGGTTCGACGCTGGCGGCCTTCGTACATCCGGCGTCATCGGCCGGCGCGGCGGCTTCGTAGCGGCACAACGCAGCCGGCACGAAACGCCACTGCGCCACCGCCTGGCGCGCGGCCTCGGCCAGCCCCTGGTTCTCAGGCAAGCCCCCGGCACTGCATTCCTCGCGGTCCAGCAGCGGCCAGCTGCGCTCCACCTGCCCCTGCGCATCAAGCACCAGGTGCAGGCAGATCGTGGTGGGCGGCAGGTGCTGCCGGCTTTCGGCCGCATCCCATTCCGGCTCCGGCGCATGGTGTAGACGCGGCATGCGGAAGCCCTCTGCCGCCTGCAGGGTGTAGGCCTGCACGCTGCCGGCTCCGGCGCCGGCCGGTCGGGCGCCCAGCGCGCGGAAGCCGACACTGCCGTCGCGGGTATCGACCACCTGCAGGCGGTCGTGGCCGGCGCAACCGGCCAGCAGCGCGCACAGCACAAGGGCGGCCCTCATTCGCCCGGAGCGTCCAGTTCGAACTGCACCGGGATGCGCAGTGTCGAGGCCACGGGCTTGCCGTCCTTCATTGCAGGCTTGAACGTCCAGTTGCGGGCCGCAGCCACGGTGTTTTCCTCGAACACGCCCTTCGGCTCGGCGCTGACCACGTCGATCCCGCCGGCGCGGCCATCGGCGCCCACTTCCACGTGCAGCACGACCTTGCCGCTGATGCCCTGCTGGAAGGCCCCGCTGGGATAGCGCGGCGGCGGCATCTGTTCGACCACCGGTTCGACATCAACCTTGCTGCCATCGGTGCTGCTGATCGGGGAATGCGGCTTGGGCTTGTGCGCAGGCCTGGCAGCGCCGGATGCCCTGGCCACGGCGTCCACCGGCGTGGCCAGCATCTCCAGCTGGAAGGCACCACCGGCTGGCTGGTCGATGCGCAGGCTCACTGGCTTTCCGAGGCTCGCCGACATCGATGGTTCGGCCACCTGCTTGCCGTCGACGGACAGGGTACCGGCGATGAACACGCCGTCCGCATCGACCGGGCGAGCGGTGAACGTGCCATGCCACTCGTTCGCCTTTGCCGTGTGCACGGTAAAGGCGAACGGCTTGCCGGCCTGGGCCTCGAGTGCGAACTGCTGCTGTTCGCCATCCACGTCCACCTGCAGCTGCACGCGGTAAACGGCTTCGGCGGCCGTTGCCGGCGAGGCCACGCCCGCGGCACCCGCGGGCTTTGCCGCCCAGGCGGCGTACCCCAGCGTGCTGCCCAGGCCGGCGACCAGCGCGGCGGTGACCATCCATTGGTTCGGCTTCGGTGTCGGACGCTTCAACATGGCGATTCGCTCCTTGAGTGGGTGGTGCAACTGCCAGTGGCAACCCACTGGCAACGGGACGGCATCGAACTGCGTCTTGAGCATGGCCTGCGCGTAGCGGCCCCGGGCCCGCGGCCGGGAGCGCAGCACGCGTGCATCGCAGGCCAGTTCCTGGTCGAAGCGGAAGCGGCGCGCGGCAAGGTGGACAAGCGGGTTGAACCAGTACAGGCAACACAGCAGCGCCACCACGGCGTTGGCCTGCAGGTCGCCGCGGGCGATGTGGGTGCGTTCGTGCTGCAGCACCAGGTCCTGCTCGGCTGGCTCGTAGCGGCGCTCGAAATCGCGCGGCAGCACGATCCGAGGCCGCAGCAGGCCGATCGCGGCGGGCAGCCCGGCCACGGCGGCCGCTTCCCAGCAGCCGTCGTTGCGACGACGCAAGACGCCCAGTGCACCGAGGAAGCGGCGCTGCTGCCAGGCCAGCAGGCTCACCATCAGCAACATCCCGGCAATCCAGATCCATCCCAGCACCGCCGCCAACGAGGCCTGCGTCGAAGCGTCCTGGCTGCTTTCGACCAGCACCGTGCGGATCGCCACCACCGCGGCCGTCGCAGTCGTCGTGTCCCGGGCCGGTGCCGGCAGCAGCAGTGCAAGCAGCGTCAGCGGCACGCAGGTCCACAGCGCGTAGGCCGCACCCGCGCCCAGCCAGTGGCGGACCGGGCGGCGCAGCAGCAGCACCAGGAGGATCGCCGCGGTGATGGCGAGGCTGGATACGCCCAGCCAGCGGATCGGTTCACTGGCCATCGTCCAGCTCCCTGATCAGGCGCTTGAGGTCTGCAATGTCCTGCGGCGAAAGCTTGCGGTGCTGGCTGAAGTGGGCCACCAGCGGGGCGACCTTGCCGCCGAACAGGCGCTGCAGCAGTCCTTCGCTCTCCTCCATCACCCATTCCTCGCGGGCCACCCGTGGCGCGTACAGGTAGCGGCGGCCATCCTTTTCTGCGCTGATCGCGCCCTTGTTGAGCAGGCGGTTGAGCAGGGTCTTGATGGTGGCGTCGGCCCAGCCACGACCGGCCAGCCCGGCCACGACCTCCTCGGCAGCCAACGGGTGCCGCTCCCACAGCACTTCCATCACCACGGCTTCGGCTTCGCTGATCTGGATCATCTTTTACACCTGTAAACGATGTTTCGATTACGCATGTAATTGGAGGTGCCGTCAAGCCCTGTGACGGGTCGTTGATCCAGCCGCTGGGAGCATCCGGGCCAGGTCCCGCGGGAGCTCCACCATGTGCTACAGCAAGTCCGACTTTCCGACCAACCAGGTGCGCCGCTTCCTCGAGCCCGGACCGATCGTGCTGGTCTCCTCGGCGTGGAAAGGCCGGCGCAACATCATGACCATGGGCTGGCACATGGTGATGGGCTTCTCGCCGTCACTGGTGGCCACCTACATCTGGGACGAAAACTACAGCCATGAACTGGTCCGACGCAGCGGCGAGTGCGTGATCAATCTCCCCACGGTGGAACTGCTCGACACCGTGGTCGGCATCGGCAACTGCAGTGGCGCGGAGCTCGACAAGTTCGGGCACTTCGGCCTGGATGCCGTGCCCGGCGCGCATGTCGGCGCCCCGTTGATCGCGCAGTGCCACTCCAGTTTCGAATGCCGCCTGCACGATGCAAGCCAGGTACGGCGCCACAACCTTTTCATCTGGGAAGTGGTCAAGGCCCACGTCGCGTCGCGGCCGAAGATCCCGCGCACCGTGCATTACCGCGGCGACGGGCAGTTCATGGTCGCTGGCGACGAGGCATCGCGTCGCAGGCTGTTCAAACCGGAGATGCTGTAATCGCCCCACTCCCCGCAGGAAACCGCGCATGACCGAATACGTGACAGACCTCGACGCCGCCGTTGACTGGCTGCTGCAGCGGGTCGACGGTCCGTTGCGCATCGCCGCGCCGCTGGCGCTGGGCAAGCCGCACCGGCTCGTCAACGCGCTGTATGCGCGCGTCGAAAACGATCCGACGCGGCGATTGCAGCTGTACACCGCCCTGTCGCTGAACCCGCCGCGCGCCGGCGGCGACGGCCTGCAGGCGCGCCTGATGCGGCCCTTCGTCGAGCGCCACTTCGGCAACGACTTCCCGCGCCTGGCCTATGCCGATGCGATCGCCCGCGACCGGCTGCCGCCGCACGTGCAGGTGGAGGAGTTCTACATGCAGTCGGGCGGGTTGCTGGGCTCGAGCCAGGCGCAGCGCGCCTACACCAGCCTCAACTACACCCATGCCGCCGAGGCGGTGGCGCGGCGCGCGCCACACGCCATCGTGCAGAAGGTGGCCCGCCGCGAGGGCAGCACGCGGTTGTCACTGTCATGCAACAACGACCTCACCCAGGATTCGCTCGACGCCATCCACGAGCGCGGTCTGCCACGTCCACTGCTCATTGCCGAGGTCGATCCGCAACTGCCGTGGCTGGGCGGCAGCGCCACGGTGGACGAGGATTTCTTCGACCTGGTGGTGACACCGCCCGGGCCTTACCCGAAGCTTTTCGGCCTGCCGCGGCAGCCGGTGGACGACGTGGACCACGCCATCGGTCTGTACGCGAGTACGCTGGTGCGCGATGGCGGCACCCTGCAGATCGGCATCGGCACGCTGGCCGATGCGCTAAGCCACGCCCTGGTGCTGCGCCATACCGACAACGCGCGCTACCGGCAGATCCTCGACGCGCTGGATCCGACGCTGGCCGACAACCCGCTGGTGCACGAGATCGGTGGCCTGGAGCCATTCGAGACCGGCCTGTACGGCTGCAGCGAGATGCTCAACGAAGGCTTCCGCGTGCTGGTCCAGGCCGGCGTGATCCGGCGCAAGGTGCATGACGACATCGCGCTGATGCGCCGGCTGGCCGACGGCAGCGCCTATACCGCCGACGGCGCGCGGCTGGCCGAGGAAGGCGAGTATCTGCACGGCGCCTTCTACCTGGGCTCGCCGGAGTTCTACGACTGGCTGCGCAACCTGCCCGAAGAGCAGTGCCGGGCCATCGGCATGCGCCGGATCAGCGAGATCAACCAGCTCTACGGCGGCGACGAGGCGCTGGAGCGGCTGCAGCGCCGCGATGCACGTTTCTTCAACTCCTGCATGATGGCCACCGCGCTGGGCGCGGCGGTATCCGACGCACTGGAGGATGGACGCGTGGTGTCAGGGGTCGGCGGGCAATACAACTTCGTCGCCATGGGCCACGCCCTGCCCGGCGCACGCAGCGTGCTGATGTTCCGCGCGGTGCGCGACGGCGGCGGCAACCGCCAGTCGAACGTGCGCTGGAACTACGGCCACACCACCATCCCGCGCCACCTGCGCGACATTTACGTCAACCAGTACGGCATTGCCGACCTGCGCGGCCGCACCGACGAGGACTGCGCGACCGCGATGGCGGCCATCACCGATGCCGCCTTCCAGGACGAGCTGCTGCAGCGTGCCCTCGGGGCGAAGAAGCTGGCCGAAGGCTTCACCGCTCCGCCGCAGTGGCAGCGCAACACCCCGCCCGCGCTGGCAGCATCCCTGGCGCCGTTCCGGCATGACGGCAGCCTGCCCGACTATCCGCTGGGCAGCGACTTCACCGATGTCGAACGGGACCTGCTGCGCGCGCTGACGTGGCTCAGGCAGAACACCGGCAGCCGCAGCCAGAAACTGCGTACCGTGCTGGACGCGCTGGCGCAGCCGCCGGGCGACGGTGATCCGGTCTATCTGGAGCGGATGGGGCTGGGGCAACCGCGTACCTTGGGTGAGCGCATCAACGCGCGCCTGCTGCGCCTGGCCCTCGCCCGGACCGCGCGCCTCTTGTGACGGACCAATACGGGCGATGATTCCGCCAAATTCGGCAAAGTCCATACCCATGACGATTTGTCATGGAAACATCCCATAAACAGGCAAGTACTTTGATGAAAATCACATAATTCCTGGCAAAAGACGGGATTCCGGGACCGGTTGGCACAGTCGCTTATGACAAAAAATCATTAACATCTGGTGAACGAAATCTGACTGCCGGGTTAACGTGAGGATTCCCGGATGCTGCGTCGCCGCACGGCCGTGGCGTCCGGAATATCCGCCTCACTATTCCGGAGAGCACTAGATGATGAGCAACAAAACGCTGCGCAGGGCCTCGCTCAGCGCGGCACTCGCACTCTGCATCGCTGGGCCGCTGTACGCCCAGAGCACCACCGGCAATATCAACGGCAGTGTCCCCGCCGCCAGCGCCAGCAACACCACGGTGCTGATCACCAACAACAGCGGCTTCAGCCGTACCGTGCCGGTCGACGCAGACGGCAACTACCGTGTCAGCAATCTCCCGGTGGGCACCTACACCGTGACCGTGCAGCGAGATGGCCAGGCCATCGGCTCGCGCCAGGTCACCGTGGTGGTCGGCGCCGCGGCCGATGCCTCGTTCAGCGCCGCCGCCGGCGGCACCACCGACCTGGAGACGGTGACCGTCGTGGCCAGCGCCCCGGCCGCCATCGACCTGAGCTCGGTCGATACCCGTACCGTGATCACCGCCGAGCAGATCGCCCGCCTGCCGCTGGGCCGCAGCGCCGAAGCACTGGCCTTGCTGGCCCCGGGTGCGGTGGCCGGCGCGGCCGGTTACGGCGCACTGGCCGGCCTGGTCTCCTTTGGCGGCTCGGGCGTCTCTGAAAACGCCTATTACATCAACGGCTACTTCTCCGGCGAGCCGGTCTCCAACCTGGGCGGCTTTTCGCTGCCGTATGGCGCCATTGCCCAGCAGGAGACCTTCACCGGTGGCTACAGCGCCAAGTACGGCCGTTCGGCCGGCGGCGTGATCAACCAGATCGGCAAGCGCGGTACCAATGATTGGGAATTCGGCGGCCAGCTGACCTTTGCACCACGTGCCTGGCGTGAGGAATACAAGGATCTCTACCTGCCTGATCAGGACCTGCCGGCCGGCTATGTCTACGAAGACCCTGATGCCGCAGGCACCCTGTATTCCAGCGGCAAGGGCGCCAAGAGCACAACGACCACCTACAGCCTGTATGCCGGTGGCCCGATCGTGCAGGACCGACTGTTCGTCTTCCTCGCCGGCGAGGCAGAGAAGAGCGAATCCACCAGCAACCCGACCACGCTGGGCAACCCGCGCCGCACCTACGGTGAAACCACCAACCCGAAGATCTACGCCAAGATCGACTGGAACATCACCGACAACCACCTGCTGGAAGGCACGTGGATGAAGGAAAAGGAAGATTACAGCGGTTATTACCGTGCCTATGACATCTACACCCACACCCTGGGTGAGCGTCTGTCGGTGACGCCCACCGAGCAGGAACGCGACAGCGAATACAAGATCTTCAAGTACACCGGCTTCCTGACCGACAACCTGACCCTGAGCGCCACCTACGGCAACAGCGAATTCATCGCCAAGGACACCCCGTACCTGTTGCCGGGGGTGCCGCACATTGCCAACCCGACCCTGCAGGATCCGGCCGTCACCGGAGGAAACCCGGTCTACAGCAAGCTGGCCGGCTATCAGGGGCGTGACGGTGTGAACAGCACCGACGGCATCCGTGCCGACCTGGAATGGGTGGTCGGCGACCACACCCTGAGCCTGGGCGTGGACAACATCACCTTCGAGGCCGATAACGAAGGCACCTCGCAGCCGATCGATTACTGGATCTACAGCCGCGGCAACCCGACCAGCAATATCAACGCCGCACTCGGCGTCGGTGCACCGGGCGGCGCCGGCTACTATGTCGGCAAGCGCTATTACTTCACCAACACCAGCATGTCCCTGGACCAGAAGGCCTGGTACCTGGAAGACCGCTGGCAGATCACCGACAACCTGCTGCTGACCCTGGGCATCCGCAACGACGAGTTCACCAACAAGAACAACGTCGGCGAGGTCTACATGGCTTCCAAGGACCAGTGGGCCCCGCGTCTGGGCTTCAGCTGGGACGTGTTCGGTGATGCCTCCACCAAGCTGTACGGTAACGCCGGGCGCTACTACCTGGCCATGCCCAACAACGTGGCCATCCGTGGCGCATCGGCCTCGACCTACACCACCGAATACTTCACCTACAGCGGCATTGATGCCAACGGCGCCCCCACCGGCCTGACCCCGGTGCCGGGCGTGGGCGGTGCACCGGCTCCGGGCGCGGTGTCCTCCAACGGTGAGTACGGCACCCCGGTGGATGTGCTGGCCTTCGCTCCGAAGGACCTGAAGAACATGTACCAGGACGAGTACATCATCGGTTTTGACCGCATGTTGAACCCGAACTGGTCCTTCGGTGCCAAGTTCACCTACCGCGACCTGAAGTCCTCCATCGACGACATCTGTGATCCGTACACCTTCATGGATCACAACGCCCTGGAAGCCATCAACTACGTCAACGGCAAGTACATCGCCCAGGACAATTCGGGCAAGAACGTGGAAGTGGCCTACTGCTACATGTTCAACCCCGGTGGCACCAACACCTTCTCGCTGGCCAACACCGACGCCGACGGCAACCCGGTGGGTGGGCGTACCGAGTACACCATGTCGGCCGCAGACTGGGGCTTCAACCATGGCCTCAAGCGTACCTACAAGGCCGTGGACCTGTACCTGGACCACCCGTTTGACGGCACCTGGGAAGGTCGCCTGACCTATACCTACGCCAAGAGCGAGGGCAACAACGAAGGCCAGGTCAAGAGCGAGTTCGGCCAGACCAACATCTCCAAGACCCAGGACTGGGACGCCTGGCAGATCATGGCCTTCGCCAATGGCTACCTGGCCAATGACCGCCGCCACCAGATCAAGCTCTACGGCAGCTATGCCATCACCGATGAGTGGACCGTAGCCGGCAACCTGCGCGTGCAGTCCGGCACCCCGATCAGCTGCCTGGGTTACTACAACCCGGACGGGACCATCGATGAAGGTTCGGCCGCCGGTGACCCCATCGGTTACGGCCCCAGCTACCACACCTGCTTCGGTGAAGTCGCCAAGCCGGGGGACAAGCGCACCCCGTGGACCCGTCAGTTGGACCTGAGCCTGGGCTGGCGTCCGGAAGTGTTCGACGGCAAGCTCAATGTTGCCCTGCAGGTGTTCAACGTGCTCAATGAGGACAAGCCGCTGCAGGTGGACGTGACTTCGGAGACCGATCCCTACACGGTCTCCAATACCTTCATGCTGCCGATTGCCCGCCAGACGCCACGTTATGCCCGTCTGTCGGTGTCCTACGATTTCTGACCCAAGCAACAACAGGATCCCGCTTGGCGGGATCCCTCCATTGATACTCCGAGCGTTGTTCGCCGGCCCCTCTGGGGCCGGCTTTTTATTGCCTGCTGGAGACTGTGCAACGCACCGACAACGCCCCGACAAGTCGCAGCAGGAGCACGAAAAAGCCGGGCATTGCCCGGCTTTTTCGTTGCAACAGGTGCTAAAACGATCAGCGCTGGACCTGGACCTGTGCCTTGGCCGCATCCACCACCGCCTCGACGGTGATGCCGAAGTGCTTGTACAGCTGGTCGGCCGGGGCCGAGGCACCGAAGGTATCGATACCCACCACCGCACCATCCAGGCCGACGTAGGCACGCCAGAAACCAGTGACACCGGCTTCAACGGCCACGCGTGCACGCACGGCGTGGGGCAGCACCGACTCGCGGTAGGCGGCGTCCTGGCGCTCGAACACGTCGGTCGACGGCATCGACACCACGCGGGCCTTGATCCCAGCGGCATCCAGCTCGGCCTTGGCCTTGATCGCCAGTTCCACTTCCGAACCGGTACCGATCAGGATCACATCCGGGGTGCCGCCTTCGGCTTCGGCCAGCACGTAGCCACCGCGCTCGATCAGCTTGACCTGCTCGGCACTGCGCGCGTTGTGGGCCAGGTTCTGGCGGCTGAACACCAGGCAGCTCGGGCCATCCTTGCGCACGATCGCCTGCTTCCACGCAACCGCCGACTCGACCGCGTCGCACGGACGCCACACGTCGTTGTTGGGGATGTAGCGCAGCGAGGCCAGGTGCTCCACCGGCTGGTGGGTCGGGCCGTCCTCGCCCAGGCCGATCGAGTCGTGGGTGTAGACGTGGATCGCGTGCGCCGGGATCAGCGCGCTCATGCGCACCGCGTTGCGGGCATAGTCGCTGAACACCAGGAAGGTGGCATCGAACGGCAGGAAGCCACCGTGCAGGGCCAGGCCGTTGGCGATGGCGCTCATGCCGAACTCGCGCACGCCGTAGTAGACGTAGTTCGCGTCCGGGTCGTCGGTGGCCACCGAACTGCAGCCCTTCCACAGGGTCAGGTTGGAGTGCGCCAGGTCGGCCGAACCACCGACCATCTCCGGCAGCAGCGGCGCGAAGGCGGCAATGGCGTTCTGCGAAGCCTTGCGCGAGGCGATGGTGGCGCCTTCGGCCTGCACGCCGGCGATGTAGGCATCGGCCCTGGCAATGAAGTCATCCGGCAGCTCACCATGCGAGCGACGGGTCAGCTCCTCGGCCTGCTGCGGGAACTGCGCGGCGTACTTGTCGAACAGCTGCTCCCACTCGGCCTGGCGCAGGGTGCCGGTGCCGCCGGCGCGCCAGCCGGCGTAGATCTCTTCGGGGATCTCGAACGGGCCGTGCTCCCAGCCCAGCGCCTTGCGCGTGGCGGTCAGCTCGTCGCCACCCAGCGGCGCGCCATGGCTGGATTCCTTGCCCGCCTTGGCTGGCGAGCCGAAGCCGATCGTGGTGCGGCAGCAGACCAGGGTCGGCTTGTCGAACTGGCCCAGGGCCGATTCGATCGCCGACTTGATCGACGCGGCATCGTGGCCATCCACGCCGCGGATCACGTTCCAGCCGTAGGCCTCGAAGCGCGCGGCGGTGTCGTCGGTGAACCAGCCTTGGGTGTTGCCGTCGATGGAGATGCGGTTGTCATCCCAGAAGCACACCAGCTTGTTCAGGCCCCAGGTGCCGGCCAGCGACGCGGCCTCGTGCGAGACGCCTTCCATCAGGCAGCCGTCGCCCATGAACACCCAGGTGCGGTGGTCGACGATCTCGAACTCGGGGCGGTTGTAGCGCTGGGCCAGCAGCTTCTCGGCCAGCGCAAAGCCCACGGCATTGGCGAAGCCCTGGCCGAGCGGACCGGTGGTGGTCTCCACGCCCGGGGTTTCGTGGCGCTCCGGGTGGCCGGCGGTCCTGCTGCCGAGCTGGCGGAAGTTCTTCAGTTCCTCGATCGGCAGGTCGTAGCCGCTCAGGTGCAGCAGCGCATAGTGCAGCATCGAGCCGTGGCCGTTGGACAGCACGAAACGGTCGCGGTTGAACCAGTTCGGATTGTTCGGGTTGTGCCGGAGATAGTCGTTCCACAGCACTTCGGCGATGTCGGCCATGCCCATCGGCATGCCGGGATGGCCGGACTTGGCTTGTTCGACCGCGTCGGCGGCGAGGAAACGAATGGCGTTGGCTAGCTGGCGGCGGGTGGGCTGCGTCATGTTCGGTTCGGTCGGGAGGCTCCCGCGGAGCTGCGGGCGGCCTATTGTCCCACAGACACCCGGGGCGATCCGAACGCCGGCCCAACACCCGGCCCCGCAACGACAACGGCCGCCCTGCGGCGGCCGTTGCGTGAATGCCCGGGTGGATCAGGCCTGCGGCTGCGTTGCGCCGGGCTCGTCGGCCTCGCCCTTGGCCACCATCGTGGCCAGTGCCAGGTCGCCGGTAACGTTCAGCGCGGTGCGGCACATGTCCAGGAAGTGGTTCACGCCCAGGATCAGGCCAATGCCGACCGGGTTGACCCCGACCATCGCGCAGATCAGCGCCACCACGGGCAGCGAGCCGGACGGCACGCCCGCCGTGCCGATGCCGCCGAGAATGCAGACCAGCATCACCATGAACTGCTGGCCGAGGCTCAGGTCCACACCGAAGAACTGGGCCAGGAAGATCACCGTCACGCCCTCGAACAGCGCGGTGCCGTTCTGGTTGGCGGTGGCGCCCACGGTCAGCACGAAGCGCGAGACCTTGTGCGGCAGGCCGATCTGGTCGGCCACGCGCAGCGCGGTGGGCAGGGTCGCGTTGGACGAGGCGGTGGAGAAGGCCATCACGATGGCTTCCTGGCTGCCGCGGAAGAACGCCAGCGGCGACTTGCCGGCCAGCTTCACCGCCACGCTGTAGCTGACGAACATGTGCAGGCCCAGCGCCAGCACCACCACGCCGACATACGCGCCCAGGCGCACCAGCAGGTCGAAACCGAACACCGCGGCCAGGTTGAACATGAAACAGGCCACCGCGTACGGCGCCAGCCGGATCACCAGGCCGATCAGGGTCATCGAGATCTCGAAGATGCCCTCGATGACGTTGCGCAGCGGCGCGACCTTTTCATCCGGCGAGAGCACCATGCCGATGCCGAACATCACCGCGAAGAACATCAGCGACAGGATCGCGCCGTTGTCCGAGGCGGCGGAGATGATGTTGCTCGGCACGATGGACAGCAGCATCTGCATGCCCTGCGGCTGGTCGCCGACACCGGCCACGATCTCGCGGCTGCGCTCGACGTTTTCCTGCAGCAGTTGCGAGGCGAGCGCCGGATCCACGCCCGCACCGGGCTGGAACAGGTTGACCAGCACCAGGCCCAGGCCCACGGCGATGCCGGACAGCACCACGGTGTAGGCCAGCGTCTTCCAGCCGATGCGGCCCAGCGCGCGGATGTCGCCCATCTCGGCCACGCCCATCACCAGCGCCGAGAACAGCAGCGGCACGATCAGCATGAAGATCAGGTTGAGGAACAGTCCGGAGAACGGCGTGGTGACATAGGTGGTGAACAGCCGCACCCATTCACTGTCCGCGCTGGTCAGGTGGGCCAGCAGGCCCAGCAGCAGGCCCAGGCCGAAGCCGATTCCCATCTTCCAGTGCAGCGGCATTCCGGCCCGGGATTTCACAGCGTTCCCCATCGACAATCCTTCCTCCAAAGAATGCGGCGCAGCTTAGCAAATGCGTGGTCGGCGCCGCCGTCGCGACGCTATGTGCATGTGGACCTGCACGCATTCATCGCTTCAGGCGGACGGATACAGCGGCGGGAGCTCGGCCTTGCGATCCGATGGGGTGGAATGCCAGCGTGGGCCTGGCTTCATCGCCTGCCGCAGTGCCTGCCGTGCCGCAGCCACATCACCCTGCCCGGCCCAGCGCGCACGCTGCAGCTGGGACAGCGCCTGGCGTTGCACCGGATCGACCAGCTTTTCGATCACGGCATCGATGGAGTCCACGCCAGCCATCGCACACAGGATGCGTTCGACCTCATCCAGGCCACCGCGCTCCAGCGCGCGGCGCAGGTCAGCGAACCCAACACTGGATCCGGCTGCGGGCAGGGTGACGTGGACTTCCTCCAGCGCGGCGGCACGGCGACGGCGCAGCGCCCAGGCCAGGGTGAGCAGCCACAGCAGTGCGAACAATACGGCCAGGGCAATCCAGGGCCATGGCTTCCGGCCAGTCTCCACGGTCGCGGCCAGCGCGTCGCCGCGCTTGTCAGCGGCGTTGGTCGCGGAGGGATCAACCGTCGGCACCGGCAACGGCGGTGTAGCCAGGGCGGGCTGGCCGCCACTGACTTCCAGCGTGAGCGGCGGCAGCAGCGTGCGCCGCGCGCGGCCGCTGGCCACGTCCCACCAGTCCATGCCGATGCCGGCCAGCTGCAGCCGGCCTTCGCGCTGCGGGACGATGGAATAGCGACGCGTCATCTTCAGCCGCGGCACGCTGCCGTCAAAGGTCTCGTCGTACTGCGGCGGTTCGGCAAAGACCTGCGCCGCATCCCCCAGCGAGGGCACCGGCAGCTCCGGGAACTGCGTGCGCGTGGCGCCATCGGCCACCGCCTCGATCACCAGCGTGGCCGCCTCGCCCACCCGTGCCGCGTGCGGGGTGGCGGTGTAGCGCAGGCGCAGGTCATGCAGCGGCAGCCACGGCTGCGGGGCGTTGCCTGGCTGTGGCTGCACCTGCAGCGTGCGCGTGGGTGCACGTGCACTCATGCGTGCCGTGCCACTACCGAAGAAATCGTTGAACATGCCGCCGACGCCGCGCCCGGTGAAGCGCGCGCCTTCCAGTACCAGCGGGCCGCTGCGCTCGGGAATCAGCAGGAAGCGCCGCTCGACCACGTTGTAGCGGCGTCCACCCACCTCCCGCACGAGGCTCCGGTCATCGCCCACGCGCTGCAGCGAGGCACCGGCCGGGGTATCGAGCACCAGTTCGCCCGATGCCAGCTGGGTGGCGTAGTACAGTCGGACGACCACGCCCACGGTCTGCTGCACGTAGGGCGTTGCATCCTCGATGTCGGTTTCGATGAAGGCGACCTCGTCGCCGCGCGACGCCGGCGCAGCAGCCTGGCCGGCCTGCACCTGCAACGTCAGTGGCGCGGTCTGCTCCCTGCCCACGCGCAGCGAGGGGATCTGGATCACGCCACTGCGGCGCGGGGTCAGGGCGATGCCGAACAGGGCCCTGGACGCCATCGCGCCGTTCTCCCATTGCACCTGGCGGCTGCTGGTGGCCGCACTCAGCTCGAAGTCGGCACGCAGTGGCGTGTAGTCCGGCGTGGCTCCGGTCTGCGCGGTTTCGATATTGAGGGTGACGGTCCCGCCTTCGGCGATGGTATTGCGGTCCAGCCATGCGCGGGTCTGGGCGTGTGCCAGCATCACCTGGCCCAGCAACAGCAGGGCCAGCCCCCAGCGGACGATCCGGCGGCAGTGCGGTGATGCGTTCATCGCCCCTCCCGGCTGCGGCGCTCGTGTTCGATGCGGAACTTGGCCTTGAGCAGGCTGCCCGGCTCATCGGGCACGCGCCGGATCCACGCCTCGGTGGCCTGGCGACGTTCGCGCTGCTCGGCGGTTTCGTTCGCCTGCGCCTGCGAGGGCGTCGACGCCCGTGACTGCTGCATGGCCTGCTCCATCTGTTCGCGTTGTGCCTGGTCGGCCTGTTGCTGGGCCGTCGCATCCTCGGCCTGCGGCGGTGACGGTGGCGACTGCTGCCCGGGCTTGCCAGCCTGCGGGTCACCACCGGTTTGCCCCTGCGGGCTGGGCTGCTGCCGCGCCGGGTCGTTACCCGCACCCTTGCCCTTGCCACTGCCAGGCTGCGGCGGCTGGCCCTGGGACGATTGCTGCTGGCGCTTGCGTGCGGCATCGACCGCGGCCCGGTTGGCCACTGCGTCGTCCATCCCGGGCTGGTGCTCCAAGGCCCGGTCGTAGGCGTCGATGGCATCGTCATAGCGGCCCTGCCGGGCCAGCGCATTGCCGAGGTTGTACCAGCCCTCAGCAGTGTCGATGCCTTCGAACTGGCGCTGGGCAGTGGCGAAATCGCCGCGCCGGTAGGCGGACACCCCTTCGGACAACTGCCGATGCTGTCGCTGGTCATCGCGCTGCCACCAGCCGCCCTCGGCGGCCTGCACCGGCAGCGACAGCGGCAACAGGCAGGCCAGGGCGACCATCGCCAGGCCCGCGCGCCGGCGGAACGCCAGCAGCGACAGCAGCATCAGCGGCGGCAGCAGCCAGAAGCCTTCATCACGCCAGCGCTTGCTGGCCTCGCCCTCGCCCTGTTGCGAGCCGACCAGTGCCGGGCGCAGCAGGTCCAGCGCCTGCAGGTCGGCGGTGCCTGCGCCCAGCTGCACATAGCGCCCCCCCCCACTGCCGGCGAGCGCCTGCAGCGAGCGCGCGTCCAGCCGCGCCTGGCCGACACTGCCGTCGCGTTCGCGCACGGCTGCGCCCTGCGCCGTGCCCAGTCCGAGCGCCGAGACCCGGTAGCCCAGGCTGCGGGCATGTGCCGCCACCGCCTGCGCCTCGGTACCGGCGCGATCGCCGAGCAGCAGGATGTCGCCGCGCGTGGCACCTGCCTGCCGCAGCAGCGAGGCCGCCAGCTCGATCCCGCGCTCTGGACGTTGACCATCGACCGGCATGATCTCCGGACCCAACTCATCGAGGAACAGGGCGACGTTGGCCGCATCGGACGTCAGCGGGGTCACGGTATAGGCGTCGTCGGCAAACACCACCAATGCGACCTCGCCACCCTCGCGCTCGGCGAGCAGGGTGGCCAGCTTGCTGCGGGCCTGCAGCAATCGCGAGGGCGGCAGGTCGGTGGCGAGGATGCGACTGGAAAGGTCCAGCACCACGACCAGCGGGGACTTGGACTGCCACGCCGGCTGTGATTCCTGGCGCCAGCTTGGCCCGGCCAGTGCCAGCACCGCCAGCACGATGCCCAGCGCCGGCAGCCATCCGGAAACCCGCGCCCGGCGCGTGCCGCCCTCCAGCAGGTGCGGCAGCAGGTGCGGGTCGACCAGATGGCGCCACGGGTCACGCCGGCGCTGGCGCAACTGCAGCCACGCCATGACCGCCGGTGCCAGCAGCAACGCCCACAGCCATTCCGGACGCAGGAAATGCAGTGACTGCCAGAACCCGCTCATGGACCGCGCCCCGGCCAGACCAGGGCAAGCATCCCCAGCCCCAGCGCAAGTATCAGCGGCAGCGGATAACGCTCGATGCGCGGCCGCACTGCCGTGCCGGCCACCTGCACCGGCTCGATCCGGTCCAGCTCGGCATAGATGCCGACCAGCTCGTCGGTATCGCGTGCCCGGAAGAAGCGCCCGCCGGTCTGGCGGGCGATTTCGGCCAAAGTCTCCTCGTCGATCGGATCCTCGCCGACCGGCAGCTGCATGCCGAACAGCGACAGCCCCCCGCTACCGCCAAAAGCAATGGTGTGCACACGGACGTTCTCGATGCGTGCCAGCTCGGCGGCCTTCAATGGCTCGAGCACGCCGGCGGTGTTGACGCCATCAGTCAGCAGCACCAGGACCCGCTGCCCTTCCGGCTGCGCACGCAGGCGCTTGACCGCCAGCGCGATCGCATCGCCCAGCGCGGTCTCGCGTCCGGCCAGGCCGACCACGCTGTCGCGCAGTTGTTCGCGCACGGAGGCCAGGTCGGCGGTGAGCGGAGTCAACGCGTAGGCGCGCTGGCCAAACACCAGCAGGCCCACATGGTCGCCCTGGCGGCGGGTGAGGAAGTCGGCCAGCACCGCCTTGGCGGCGGTGAGGCGATCAACCATGCGTGCACCCAGCTGCATGTCCGCCTCACCCATGCTGCCGGACAGGTCGACGGCCAGCATCATCTGCCGTGCCTGCTGCGGCGGCATGATCGCCTCGCCCAGTTGCTGCGGACGCGCGGCGGCAGCGCACAGGCAGATCCATGCCAGCCACAGCAGCCAGCGGCCACCGCGCAGCAGGTGCGGCGCGCCAGTCGCCGATGTCTGCGGATGCAGCTGTCCTGGCGCGTAAGGCACCCGCAGCGCGGCTCCCCGACTGACTGCCACCGGCCACCAGCGCATCAGTACCGGCAGCGGCAAGGCCAGCCACATCCAGGGCCAGGCGAAGACCTCGAGCAGGACGCGCCAGTCGATCATCGGCCGCCCGCCATCAGTTCGAGGAAACGACGACGCGCCAGCGGCAACACGCGCTCGACTTCGCTTGCCTCGACGCTGCGACGGAAGCCACCGTCGAGCAGGATCCGGCCCGGCCCTTGCGAGAACTCCGAGCCTTGGTCGCCGTCGAGGAAGCGAAGCCAGGGTTCGCCCTGCAGTTGCACCGCCGCCGCATCGACCTCGCGTGCGGCGCGGCGCAGCAGCTCGGACATCGCTGCGACCCGTGCAGCGGGGGTGCCGGCGGCCTGCACCGTGCTCTCGAACAACCGCAGCCAGCGGGCCCGGCGACGCTGCCGGCGCCAGCGCAGCGCAACAGCAACGCCCAGCAGCACGACCAGACCCGCCAGCACCAGCCACCAGCCCGGCGCCAGCGGCCACAGCCCTGGCGCGTCGGGCAGGTGCACGTCACGCAGCGGCAGCCGCTCGGGCGTCATGCGCGCGCCCCGGCCACTGTCGGCGCCAGCCACGCATCACTGTCCTGGTCGCAGGCCAGTACATGGACCGCGATGCGTCGACCTGGCAGGGATTGGCACAGTTGCCGCAGCGGCTCGCCAAAGGAGTGCTGCCAGTGTTCACGTTCGGCCTGCGCCTGCAGATCCACTTCCACGCGCTGCCCACCGGCGATGAAGGACAGCTCGGCCGCCGGTGGATCCAGCTCCAGGGGATCGGTCAGCAGCAGCACGATGACTTCCTGATGCCGGCCCAGCGCCGACCACATCGACAGCGGAACCTCCACGGCGCCACGCGGATCGGCCAGCACCACCACGCGGGCACCGGGGCGCACGATGCGTGCCGCACGCTCCAGAGCAAACGACAGTCCCGCGTCATCGGCCGGCGGCCCGGAATACCAGCGTTGCAACGCATCGAGTACGCGCAGCACCCCACCGGCACCGCCGCCGGGCGGGACTGGTGCCTCGACCGCACTTCCACGCAGCGCAGCCACGCGATCACCCTGCCGCTGTGCCCACCACGCGGCCACCGCTCCGGCACGCGCCGCCTGCACGGACTTGAAACGCACGCGGGTGCCGAAATACAACGTCGGCGCGGTATCGGCCACGAGCAGGCTCAGGCGTTCGCGCTCGGCCTGGAAAAGCTTGGTGTGGGTGCGACCGCTGCGTGCGGTCAGCCGCCAGTCGATGTGGCGGGCGTCATCGCCGACCACGTACTCGCGCGACTCGGCGTACTCCATGCCGCGACCGCGAAGCATCGACGGTGCCGGCCCGGCGGAGCCATGCTGTCCCCTGCGGGCGAGCGCCGCGCGCGGCACACGCTCGCGCAGCGCGATGAGCTCGGCCAGGCTCGGGCGGATCCCATCCCCACCTCCGGCAACTGCAGCAGCCCGGATCATGTGCGCGCCCGTGGCATGGCTGGACGGAAATCATGCTGCCACCTGCGGTTGCTCACGACGCCGGGCATCCGGGTCCGGTCACGGCAGCGGCACACGGTCCAGCAACTCCAGCACCAGGCGTTCGCCATCCCAGCCCTCGGCCGTGGCCTCGTAGCTGGGCAGCACGCGATGGCGCAGCACGTCCGGCGCCACCGCGCGCACGTCATCGGGTGTGACGAAATCCCTGCCGGCCAGCCAGGCCCGGGCGCGGGCGCAACGCTCCAACGCGATCGAACCACGCGGGCTTGCGCCCCAGGCGATACGCCGCGCCAATGCCGGGTTGTAGGCACTGGCATCGCGCGAGGCCAGCACCAGTTCGATCAGGTAGCGCTCCAGCTGCGGGGCCAGGTGCAGTTCCAGCACCGCGCGACGCGCCTGTTCGATGGCCTGCAACGGCAGCTTGCGTGGCGCGGGCGCGGCGTGGTCCAGCGTCTGCAGGGCACGTTCGCGCGCCAGGCGCAGGATCTCAGTCTCGGCCGTGGCATCGGGATAGCCGATGCGCACGTGCATCAGGAAGCGGTCCAGCTGGGCTTCGGGCAGCGGGAAGGTGCCCTCCTGTTCGATCGGGTTCTGCGTGGCCATCACCAGGAACAGCGGCGGCAGGGCATAGGTATGCCGGCCCACCGTGACCTGGCGCTCGCCCATGGCCTCGAGCAAGGCCGACTGCACCTTGGCCGGGGCACGGTTGATCTCGTCGGCCAGCAGGATTGGATGGAAGATCGGCCCGGGCAGGAATTCGAACCGGCCTTCCTGCGGTCGCCATACCTCGGTACCGGTGAGGTCGGCAGGCAGCAGGTCGGGCGTGAACTGGATGCGGGCAAAGTCCGCTTCCAGGCGCGAGGCCAGCGCACGGATGGCCGTGGTCTTGGCCAGGCCAGGCGCGCCCTCCACCAGCAGATGGCCATCGGCAAGCAGGGCAATCAGCAACCGGTCGATCAACGCCGACTGGCCAACGATCGCCGCGCCCAGTCCGGCGCGCAGCTCCATGAAGTCATCGTGCAACCGGTCGGACTGCACCGGTGACGGGGCTGGGTCTTGAATGTCAGGCGGCAGGTTCATGGACCCATTCTGACCGATCCCCGCGGCGAAGGTTCCATCGCCGGCCATATAAAGGAAAGGGGCCGCATGGCGGCCCCTTCCGGTGAAACGATGCTGCGGATCAGCGGGTCTTGGCGACGCGCAGGATCTTCGGGGTCACGAACACCAGCAGCTCGGCCTTGTCCTTGCCACGGCCGCGCTTCTTGAACAGGTTGCCGAGGAAGGGAACGTCGCCCAGGAACGGTACCTTGGCCACGCTGCTGCGGTCGCTGAACTCGTAGACGCCACCGATCACCACGGTCTGGCCGTCCTCGACCAGCACCGCGGTATTGATCTCGCGGCGGTTGATCGACGGCACCGTGCCGTAACCGGCCAGTTCAAGGTACTGGTCGACCTCGTCCTTCTTGACTTCCATGTTCAGGAACACACGGTTGTCCTTGGTGATGGTCGGGGTGACCTTCAGCTCCAGCAGCACTTCCTTGAACTGGACGTTCGGGGTGGCTGCCGTACCAGCGGTGCCGCCGGTAATGGTCACGTAGCCGATTTCCTTGCCCTGCCGGATCACGCCTTCACGCTGGTTGGCGGTGACGATGCGCGGGTTGGAGATGACCTCGCCGCGGCCTTCTTCCTGCAGCGCAGACAGTTCCAGGTCCAGGTTGAAGTTGGCACCGAGCAGCGTGTAGGCCAGGCTCGGAGCGCCGGCCGAACCCGGGTTGGTGAACGAGCCGGCAGGCAGGTTCACGTTGAGACCGCGGGTAGCGTTGGTATTGCCGTTGGCACCGTTGCCAATGGTCGCGGTGTTGTCGCCGTTGTTGTAGCTGCGGGTACCACCCAGACCGAACTTGGCACCCAGGTCGCGGGCGAAGGTATCGGTGGCGATGACGATGCGGCCCTCGATCAGCACCTGGTCGACCGGACGGTCGATCACGTCGATCAGCTCGCGCATCTGCGCGATCTTCTTCGGGATGTCGCTGATCATCAGCGTGTTGGTGCGGTCGTCAGCGACGATGCGGCCCCGCGGGGACAGGAAGCCGTTGTCGTTCTGGCTTTCGCCTGAGCCGCCGCCACCGCTGCCGCCGATACCCTTGGCCTCGGTCAGCGCTTTGAAGATCGCGCCGGCGTTGTGGTAGTTGATCTGGATGTAGTCGGTGACCAGGTCGACGCGGTTCTCGATGGCGATGCGCGCGTCTTCCTTGTCCTGCTCGAACTTGGCCAGCTCCGGCTGCGGAGCCACCCAGATCACGCCGCCCTCGCGACGCTTGTCCAGGCCCTTTGCCCGCAGCACGATGTCCAGTGCCTGGTCCCACGGCACATTGATCAGGCGCAGGGTGACGTTGCCCTGCACGGTGTCGGAAGCAACCACGTTCAGGTTGGACTCTTCCGCGACCAGCTGCAGCACGGTACGGACCGGCACGTCCTGGAAGTTGAAGGTGACCGGACGACCGGTGTAACCGCGCGAGGAGGCCACGGTCGCCGCGGCCTGGGCCACGGTCTGGGCGGTCACCGCACCGGTTGCCACTTCGGCGGCACGCGGGGCGATCTCGACCACGTACTCGTTGCCGGTCTGGTAGGCCAGCGATTCGAACTCACCCTGGGTGCTCAGCACCAGCTGGGTGCCGCTGCCGGAAGGCATCGCGTCGATGCGCTGCACGGGCGTGGCGAAATCGGTGACGTTCAACGGACGCTGCAGCTCGGCCGGCAGGGTGGCATTGCCGACGTCGATGACGACGTTGCTGCCCTGGTTGCGCAGGTCCGGGCTGGCGCCCTGGCCGTTGAACTGCAGGACCAGGCGGCCGGCACCATCATCGCCGCGCTTGAAGTCGATCTTCGATACCGCGATCGAGGCAGGTGCCTGGACCTGACCGGTCATGTCGGGCATTACGCCGGTGGGCGCTGCCATCAAGGAGCCGTTGGCCAGTGCCAGCGCAATCCCCAGCGCGCAGACACGGAACATTGCTTGGCGCCGGACGGGACGCAGGCTCAGGGCTTTGGAAAAAGTCATCGTGCTATCCCCTATCAATCATTTATCGTCGAGCGCGAGCGCTGCCGGGCGTTCCAGCCAGCCACCCGCACCATCCGACACCAGTTCAATGAGTTCGATCCCGTCTTCGCGGACCGCCGTGACGCGACCATCGCTCTGGCCCATGTAGACGCCAGGACGGATGCGGTAGGTCACCTTGTCCGGCGCCATCACCAGCGCCACCAGCCCGCTGCCGCCACCGATGGTGCCGACCATGTCCAGGCTGTCGAGCGGGAACTGCTCCAGCGGTTCCTTGCGACGGTTCGGGTCCGGGCGCAAGCCGCCACCGCCGTCGGGATTGACCCAGGCATCGGTAAACGGGTCACGCAGGCCCTGCGCGGCGTATTCGAAGGTCTCGAACTGCTGCATCACCGGCAGCGGATCCAGCGGCGGGGCCGGACGCGCACGGACGTCGGCCACCCACTTCTGCAGGTTCGGCGCGTCCCCGGGGGTGCTGGTGATGCCGCGACCGCAACCGGCCAGCAGCGCCATCGCCAGCACGCACGTGATCTTTCCAGAGGAGGTCATGCTCATGCTCCACCTGCCTGGCCGGCTTCGGCCGGCTCAACCTGGGCATCCATCTCCGAATCATCCAGGTAACGGTAGGTCTTGACCGTGCCCGACAGTTCCAGCGCACCTCCACGGGTGATGCCGGTCTGCGGATCCTTGGGCTTGAGGTTGATGTCGTGCATGGTGAGGATCACCACGCGCGGCAACGAGGCCACGCCACTGACGAAGGCACCGAACTGGTGGTAACTGCCCACCATGCGCAGGGCGATCGGCTTCTCGGCGTAGAACTCCTTCGGCGATTCCGGGCCCGGCTGGAACAGCTCGTTGTTCAGGCCGCTGGACAGCGCGGTCTGCGAGATGTCGATGATCAGGTCCGGCATTTCGGTCTTGCTGGGCAGCTGGCGCAGCATCTGCTGCAGCACCTGCTCCATCTGGGCCAGCTGCTGCTTCAGTGGCTCCAGGTTGACCGCCCGGCCCTGTTCCTTCTCGAACTCGGCACGCAACGTCGATTCCTGCGCATCCAGGTTCAGCAGTTCGTCGCGCTTGCTGCTGATCAGCAGGAACCAGGCAAGGATCAGGATGAACAGCGCCAGCAGGGTGCAGAACACGATCTTCGCGCGCTGCGGCCAGTTGCCGATGTTGTTGAAGTCCAGCTCTTTGAGGTTGATCTTCTTCTGGCTCACGACGCTGCACCCTCCTGGGCCGGGGCCTGTGCCGCCGGGGCGGCCGCTTCCTCAGCCGCGTCCGCACTGGCGGCCGGCGTTTCAACCGACGTTTCGCCCGGCACGACGTCCTCGGGCTCGGCGGCCACCACCGGCTTGTCGCCCGGTGCCGGCAGCTGGACCTTGAGGATGAATACATAAGGCAGCGACTTGGTATCGAGGCTGGCGCCTGCCGCGTCCTTCTCCTGCGCCTTGGCCTCGATGATCGACAGCTCCGGGTTGGTCATCCAGCCCGAGCCCTCGAGGTTGCGCATGTAGGTCGAAACCCGTGCGTTGGACTGGGTACGTCCTTCCAGGGTCAGGATGTCGCCTTCCTGCTTCAGCGCGGTCAGCACCACGCCGTCCGGGATCGTGCGTACCAGCGAATCGAACAGGTGCACCATCTGCGAACGCTTGGCCTGCAGTTCCTCGATCACCTTCTTGCGGGCCAGCAGGCGGTCCTTCTGGCGGTCAAGGCGATCGATCTCCTTGTTCTGCTCCTTGACCGCGTCGATCTCGGCCTGCAGGAACGCGTTGCGCTCCATCTGCCCGCTGACCTGGCGGTCGTAGTGGAACCAGACCAGCATCGACAGCACGATGCCGGCAATGGCGGCAAAGCCGAGCATCCCGTAGAACTCGCGCTCGCGCTGCTTGCGGCGCTCGGCGCGCCACGGCAAAAGATTGATCCGTGCCATCAGTCAAAGCTCCTCATGGCAAGGCCGGTAGCGATCATCAGCGCCGGGGCGTCCTGGGCCAGGGCGTGGGCCTGGACCTTCGGCCCCAGGGTCATCTGCGCCAGCGGGTTGGCCACCACGGTGGGCACGCCCAGCTGTTCCTCGACCATCTCCGGCAGGCCGGCCAGCGCGGCGCAACCACCGGCCAGCACCACATGGTCCACGCGGTTGAACTCGCTGCCGGCATAGAAGAACTGCAGCAGGCGACTGATCTGCTGCACGGTCGCTTCCTTGAACGGCTCCAGCACCTCGATCTCGTAGCTCTCCGGCAGGCCACCCTGGCGCTTGGCCAGGCCGGCTTCCTCGTAGGTCAGCCCATAGCGGCGCATGACCTCGTCGGTCAGCTGCTTGCCGCCGAAGACCTGCTCGCGGCTGTAGAGGCTGCGACCGCCACGGAGGACGTTGAGGGTGGTCATGGTGGCGCCGATGTCGACCAGGGCGACCACGCCGTCACTGGCCACCGGCAGTTCGCTGGCGACCAGGGCAAAGGCGTTCTCGACCGCAAAGGCCTCCACGTCCATCACCTTGGCGGTCAGGCCACCGAGTTCCAGCGCGGACTGGCGAAGTTCCACGTTCTCCGACCGCGAGGCGGCCAGCAGGACCTGCACCATTTCCGGGTTGTTGGGCACCGGGCCCAGCACCTCGAAGTCGAGGTTCACTTCCTCGATCGGGTATGGGATGTAGTTGACGGCCTCGAGCTCGACCTGGGCTTCCATGTCGTTCTCGTCGAGGTCGGCCGGCATCGGGATCACCTTGGTGATCACGGCTGAACCCGCCACGGCGGCAGCGGCATGCTTTGCCTTGGTCCCCGAGCGCGTCACCGCGCGCCGGATCGCCTCGCCCACCGCCTCAACCTCGACGATGTTCTTCTCCACCACCGCATTCGGCGGCAGTGGCTCGACAGCGTAGTGTTCCACGCGGAAACGGTTACCGCTGCGGGAAAGCTGCAAGAGCTTTACCGCAGTCGAACTGATGTCGACGCCGATGAGCGGCGACTGACTTTTTGGGATAAGCCCCACGGATTCTCCCCTGCCGACGGGCACTTGGACGCAAATCTTGCGCCCGCGCATTAATAACGAAATTTTCGCAATTGGCAACCACCCCACGTGCGAGCCGGGAAGCCCGTCACGTTGCCCCCTGGTAGTGTCCCCTTGCCATCCCCGGTCCACGGCCCCAGCCGCTTCGCCGCGTAATCTATACTCTGGGGCCACGAAATTCGCAATCGGAATCTGTCTAGATGCCCCGTTTCCGTCGTTGGCTGCGCTGGACGCTGGCCATGGTCGTCGTCCTCGTGCTGCTGGCCGGCGTCGCTGCTGGCGCCCTTTATTACGTGGTGTCCTCCAAGCTTCCGGACGTGCAGGCGCTGCGCGAGGTGCAGCTGCAGGAGCCGATGTACGTCTATACCAGCGACGGCCGGCTGATGGCCGTCTTCGGCGAGACCCGGCGTTACCCGGTGCAGATGAAGGACGTGCCCGAGCGCCTGAAGCAGGCGTTCCTGGCCACCGAGGACGCCAACTTCTACGAGCACGGCGGGGTGGACTACAAGGGCATCAGCCGTGCCGTCTGGCTGCTGGCCAAGACCCGGGGCAAGGAGCGCGTTGCCGGCGGCTCGACCATCACCCAGCAGCTGGCCAAGCAGTTCTTCCTGAGCTCCGAATACAGCTTCAAGCGCAAGTTCGCCGAGATCCTGCTGGCCCGGAAGATCGAGAGCGAGCTGAGCAAGGACGAGATCTTCGAGCTGTATCTCAACAAGAGCTTCTTCGGCAACCGCGCCTACGGCGTTGGCGCCGCCGCCGAGTTCTACTATGGCAAGAAGCTCCACGAGCTGGACCTGGACGAGATGGCCTCGCTGGCCGGCATCCCCAAGTTCCCGTCCAGCGGCAACCCGATCAGCAACCCCGAACGCGCCCGCCAGCGCCGGGACAACTACGTGCTGCAGCGCATGGCCGAGCTGGGCTTCATCACCCAGGCCGAGGCCGATGCGGCCAAGGCGGTGCCGATGCATGCCGCTCCGCACGAGCCACCGGTGCAGGTGCAGGCGCCCTACGTGGCCGAGATGGTGCGCCAGGAGATGGTCACCCGCTTCGGTGGTGACGTGCTGGACCGCGGCTACCACGTGACCACCACCATCGATGGCGACATGCAGACGGCCGCCAACAATGCGGTGCGCGATGGCCTCTTCCTTTATGACCATCGCCACGGCTGGCACGGCGTGGAGCAGCATTTCGACCTGCCGGCCGATGCCGACGCGGCGGCGCTGGCCTCGCGCCTGTCCGGTATTTCCTCGCAATCCGGGCTGGTGCCGGCGATCGTCAGCGCTACCCATGCCGACGGCAGCGCCACGGTGGTGCTGGCTGACCGCACCGAAGTCACCCTGCCGGTGGCCGCCAGCCGCTGGACCAACCGCACTCCGGCCAAGCTGGTCACCCGCGGCGACCTGATCCGGGTCAAGGCGGGGGAGAAGGAAGGCGAGTGGCTGATCGACCAGGTCCCGCGCGGCCAGGCCGCGCTGGTGTCGCTGGATGCCGGTACCGGCGCCCTGCGCGCCCTGGTCGGTGGCTTCAGCTTCGCCGGCAACAAGTTCAACCGCGCCACCCAGGCGCGGCGCCAGCCCGGCTCCAGCTTCAAGCCGTTCGTGTACGCGGCCGCATTCGACAAGGGCTTCAATCCGGCTTCGATCGTGCTCGACGCGCCGGTGGTGTTCCGCGACCGCCGCGGCAAGACCTGGTCGCCGCAGAACGACGGCGGCGGCTTCCGCGGGCCGATGCGCCTGCGCGAGGCACTGGTGCAGTCGCGCAACCTGGTGTCGGTGCGCCTGCTGGACGGCATCGGCGTGGAGTTCGCCCGCAAGTACATCAGCGAGTTCGGCTTCGACGAGGCCGAACTGCCGCCGAACCTGTCGATGTCGCTGGGCACCGCCTCGCTCACCCCGCTCTCGGTCGCCCGTGGCTATGCCGCGTTCGCCAACGGCGGTTCGCGCGTGGACACCTGGCTGATCGACAGGATCCGCGACCGCGACGGCAAGCTGGTGTTCCAGGAGAACCCGGCCGTGGCCTGCCGTGGCTGTGGCGTGGCCCCCAGCGCCGGCGCCGCGCCCCACAGCAGCGTGGTGGACGGCTTCAACTTCGGCGCTGCACCCACCCCGTCGCAGCCTGCGCCGGCCGGCACCGAAGCTGCCGGCGAGCCGGCCCGCCCGGTGAACCCGGATGCACGCATCGCCCCGCGCGCGATCGACGAGCGCACTGCCTACCAGCTGGTGTCGATGATGCGCGACGTGGTCCAGCGCGGTACCGGTACCCCCGCCAAGGTGCTCGGCCGCGAGGATGTCGGCGGCAAGACCGGCTCGACCAACGACCATCGCGACGCCTGGTTCTCCGGCTTCGGTGGCCCGCTGGTGACCACGGTCTGGGTCGGCCGCGACGACTTCCGTTCGCTGGGCTACCGCGAGTACGGCGGCCGCTCGGCGCTGCCGATCTGGATCGACTACATGCGCGTGGCGCTGGAAAACCAGCCGATCGCCCGCAACGACCCGCCGGCCGGCATGGTCGAGGCCACGCTCAATGGCGTGACCGAATGGGTCAAGGTCGAGGATCTGGATCGCCTGCAGGACTTCGACTTCCAGCCGCAGGACCAGCAGGCCGACGACGCGGCGTTCGACATCTTCTGACGCGGACGCGTCCTGCACGGGCGCCCGGGCTATGCTCGGGCGCCATGCCCAGGTAGCCAGACCATGCGCAGCGAGCGTTCCGACAGCCGCGACCGCATCCGTATCGCCGAACTGGCCGCGCGCCTGCTGCGCGAGGGGTCGGCCGCTGACGTGACGCAGGCCCGGCACAAGGCGGCGGCGCGGATGGGCATCCGCGACGATGCACTGCTGCCCAGCCGTACCGAGATCGAAGCCGCGCTGCGCCAGCAGCAGGCGCTGTTCGGCGGCGGCCACGCGCAGGGCCTGCAGCGCAAACGCGAGGCCGCGCTGCACGCGCTGGAGTTCCTGCACGCCTTCGAACCGCGGCTGGCCGGGCCGGTGCTGGACGGCACTGCGGTAGCCCACACCGCCGTCAGCGTGCACCTGCACGTGGACGAGCCCGAGGCGATCGAGTGCTTCCTGCATGACCAGCGCATCGGCGCCGACCTGGCCACCCGCTACCTGCACCTGCAGCGCGGTGGGCCGCGCGTTCCCCTGCCCTGCTGGACCTTCGATGCCGACGGCATCTCGTTCGAGCTGCTGGTATTGCCGCGCTCGGCGTTGCAGCAGCCGCCCGTGCAGGCAATGGACGGACAGCGGCTGCCGCGCGCGTCGCTGGCGCAGTTGCGCCAGCACTTGGCCACCGGCAGCTGGCCGGGCTGACCTCCGGATTGAGCGGCCACTGCGCCAGCCGGCCAACCCCTGAAAAAAACCCCGCCGAAGCGGGGTTTTTATTGCCGATCTGGCGAGGACGATTACTTGGCGTAATCGCGCACGTCCGAGCCGGTGTAGATCTGGCGCGGACGGCCGATCTTCATTTCCGGATCGACCTGCTGCTCCAGCCAGTGCGACACCCAGCCGGCGGTGCGACCGAGGGCGAACATGACGGTGAACATCTCGGTCGGGATCTGCAGCGCCTTGTAGATGATGCCGCTGTAGAAGTCGACGTTCGGGTACAGCTTGCGGGCCACGAAGTACTCGTCCTGCAGCGCGGCCTGTTCCAGCTTCACGGCCACATCCAGCAGCGGATCCTTCAGGTTCAGCTGCTCCAGCACGGTGCTGGTCATCTTGCCGATGACCTTGGCGCGCGGGTCGAAGTTCTTGTACACGCGGTGGCCGAAGCCCATCAGGCGGAAGCCGGAGGTCTTGTCCTTGGCCTTGAGCACGGCGGACTCGACATTGTCGGCGGTGCCGATCTCCTCCAGCATCTTCAGCACGGCTTCGTTGGCGCCACCGTGGGCCGGACCCCACAGCGCGGTCACGCCAGCGGCGACCGAGGCGTACGGGTTGGCACCGGTCGAACCGACCAGTCGCACGGTCGAGGTCGAGGCGTTCTGCTCGTGGTCGGCGTGCAGGATGAACAGCAGGTCCAGCGCCTTGACCACGTCCTGGTTCAGGTCGTAGTTGCCATCAGCCGACTCGAAGGTCTGCTTCAGGAAGCGGCTGACGTAGTCCAGCGAGGTGTCCGGCTTGTTGGCCGGAAGGCCCTTGCCGTGGCGGTAGATCAGCGCCGACAGGGTCGGGACCTTGGCGATCAGGCGCACGGCGGCCTTGCGGCGCTGTTCGGCGTCGGACAGGTCCAGCGAGTCGTGGTAGATCGCCGACAGCTGGGCGATGGCGGCCGCGAGGATGGCCATCGGGTGGGCATCCTTGGCGAAGCTGCCGATCAGGGTGTTGATCGACTCATCGACATTGGCTTCGGCGGTCAGCTCGTCGGCGAAGGCCTTCAGTTGCTCGGCGGTCGGCAGTTCGCCGTTGACCAGCAGGTAAGCCACTTCGACGAAGCTGGACTTTTCCGACAGCTGTTCGATCGGGTAGCCGCGATACAGCAGCACGCCCTTGTCGCCATCGATGTAGGTGATGGCCGACTTGCAGCTGGCGGTGGCGGTGAAGCCGGAATCGTAGGTGAAGAGACCGGTTTCCTTGGTCAGCTTCGAAACGTCGACACAATCGTTGCCCAGGGTGGGCTTGAGTACCGGCAGAACGACCGACTTGTCGCCGGCGTTGAGCGTGACCTGATCAAGATCGGACACAGTGAGCGCTCCTCGTTGGAAGGCGCCTGTCCTGTTGGGGAATGCGGGCAGACGCGTGAATGGATTCCCTGGCGGGTTCGGGATCGCGCCATTATCGCATAGCAGCATTTTTACCGTCGTTAGGACGGAAGTCGTAGACGGAGCGAACCATGCAACAAGGCGTTGCACCGGCGCGGATCCGCTTGGCGGGTCCGCGGACGGCATAAAGCAACGGCCGCGCAGGGCGCGGCCGTTGCCGGAACACAACCGATCGGAAGATCAGCGCGCGTAGCGCTTCTGGAACTTGTCGATGCGGCCGCTGGTGTCGATCACCTTGTGCTTGCCCGTATAGAACGGATGCGAAGCCGAGGAGATTTCCACCTTGACGAGCGGATACTCTTCACCATCTTCCCACTTGACCGTCTCCTTGGAGGACATGGTCGAACGGGTCAGGAACTTGAAATCGGAAGTCACGTCGTGGAAAACGACGGGGCGGTAAGCAGGATGAATGTCGGCCTTCATGGGCTCGCACCGTGTGGGCTGGTGATCAAGAGCGGCAGTATAGCCGCGGAACGGACCTGCATGCAAGCCAAAACTCAGGCCAGGCCGAGCGCGGCGCGGACCTGGGCCTCGAAACGCTCCTGGTCATAGCCGATCAGCAGCGTGGTGTTGTCCGGCTGGCCGGTCTGGCGGTTCCAGTCCACCACTGTGGCGCCACGCGTGTGCGTGCCGCTGAGCTCGATGGCCAGCGGACGCTGCTCGACGCGCGTCGCGCCATCAGGCTGCAGCGCCCACGCCATCGCCAGCGCGTCGGCGGCATACCAACGCTCGCCGCGCGCATCTTCCGACCACAACCGGGTCTGGCGCGAGATCAGCTCGTAGAAGCGCGCCTTGTCGGTATCGGCTGACAGCCACTGGCCAACGTCGTCGTGCAGCAGGCCATGGGCCACGGTCGCTTCCCAGTCGGCCACTTCGATGTGCGGGAAGCTGCTGAAGACGATATGCGCCGCTTCCGGATCGAAGGCGATGTTGAACTCGGCCACCGGCGTGATGTTGCCGTGGCCATTGATCGCCCCGCCCATCACCAGGAAGCGCTTGATCCGCTGCGGCAGCGTCGGGTCGAGCTTCAGTGCCAGTGCGATGTTGGTCAATGGCCCCAGCGCGACGAGGAACAGCTCGCCGGCGTACTGGTGGGACAGGCGCAGGATCGCCAGCGCGGCGTGCTCGGCTTCGGCCTGGCGCGCGGCACGCGGCAGGTCCACGTCGCCAAAGCCGTCGCGGCCATGCACGTGGGCCGCATCGACGGCCGGATGCAGCAGCGGATCGGGCGTGCCCGCGAAAACCGGCACGTCCTCGCGGCCAGCCACTTCGCACAGCTTGAGCGCGTTGCGCACGGTGTGCTCGAGGCCGACGTTGCCAGCGGCAACGGTCAGGCCGATGACGTCGTGGTCGGGATCGGCAAAGGCCATCAACAGGGCCAGCGCGTCGTCGACGCCCGGATCGGTATCAATCAACAGCGGGATCTTGTTGCTCATGCTCGGGTCGTTTCGGGTTGGCCATGGAGTCTGGCACCAGCCGGCGGCCAACGGAAGCGCGGGCCTTCACGCCGCCGCGTATCGCACCGCGCCGCCGATCCAGCGCGCGACGATGCGGTCGGCCAGTTCGGGCGACTGCTGAAGCACTTGCTCGCCAAAGGCCTGGATATGCGGCAGCAGCGCCGCATCACGCGCCAGGTCGGCCACGCGGAAGCTGGCCAGGCCGGTCTGGCGGGTGCCAAGCAGTTCGCCGGGACCGCGCAGCTCCAGGTCCTTCTCGGCAATGACAAAGCCATCGTTGGTCTGGCGCATGGTTTCCAGGCGCTGGCGCGCCATCGCCGACAACGGTGGCTGGTACATCAGCACGCAACGCGAGGCGGCAGCGCCACGGCCGACGCGGCCGCGCAACTGGTGCAGCTGGGCCAGGCCCAGGCGCTCGGCATTCTCGATGATCATCAGCGATGCATTGGGCACGTCCACGCCCACCTCGATGACGGTGGTGGCAACCAGCAGGTCGGTCTCGCCCTGCTTGAACGCGCGCATCGCAGCCTGCTTGTCGGCGGTCTTCATCCGTCCATGCACCAGGCCGATGCGCAACTCGGGCAACTGCGCCGACAGTGCCTCGAAGGTGTTCTGCGCGGCGGTGGCCACGACCTCGTCGCTCTCGTCGATCAACGTGCACACCCAGTAGGCCTGGCGGCCTTCGGCGCAGGCCACGCGGATGCGCTCGACCAGCTCCGGGCGCCGCTCGGCGCTGATCACGATGGTGTGCACCGGCGTGCGCCCGGGTGGCAGCTCGTCGATCGCCGATACATCCAGGTCCGAGTACGCAGCCATCGCCAGCGTGCGCGGGATCGGGGTGGCGGTCATCACCAGCTGGTGCGGCACGGTGCCGGCGGCGGCCCCCTTGTCACGCAGCGCAAGTCGCTGGTGCACGCCGAAGCGGTGCTGCTCGTCGACGATGGCCAGCGCGAGGTCGCGGAACACGACCTGCTCCTGCATCAGCGCATGGGTGCCGACCACCACCTGCGCCTCGCCCGAGGCCACCGACTCGAGCACCTTCGTCCTGGCCTTGCCGGTTACCTTGCCCGCCAGCCAGGCCACGTTGATGCCCAGGGGCTCCAGCCAGCCACGCAGGTTGGCCAGGTGCTGCTCGGCCAGCAGTTCGGTGGGTGCGGCCAGCGCGACCTGCCTGCCCTGCTCCACCGCCAGCATCGCCGCCAGTGCCGCGACCACGGTCTTGCCCGAGCCCACGTCGCCCTGCACCAGCCGCAGCATCGGGTGCGAGCGCGCGAGGTCGGCGCGGATCTCGTTGAACACGCGCTCCTGCGCCGCGGTCAGGCGGAACGGCAGCGATTGCCGCAGCGACTGCACCAGCTTGCCGTCGCCACGAAGCGCCGGCGCGCGATGCCGCTGCAGGCTGATCCGCTGCCGACGCAGGCTCAGGTGGTGGGCCAGCAGCTCCTCCATCGCCAGTCGCCGTTGCGCTGGATGGGTGCCGGCCGCCAGCGCGGCGAGGTCGGCACTGGCCGGCGGGCGGTGCATGGTCAGCAGCGCCTCGCGCAGCGGGGGCAGCGACAGGCCGTTCAACAGTCCCGGCGGCAGCAGTTCCAGCGACGCTTCGGACGGCAGCCGGTCCAGCGCCTGGCCGATCAGCTTGCGCAGCGTCGCCGGGCCGATGCCTTCGACCGCGGGGTAGACCGGATCCAGCGCCTGGCCCAGCGCCACGTGTTCGTCGTCGCCCAGCACCCGGTAGCTGGGATGCACGATTTCCAGCCCGTGCTGCCCGGGCCTGGGCGTGCCGTAGCACACCAGTCGCGTTCCCACGGCGAACTGCGCCACCTGCGCAGCGCGGAAATGGAAGAAGCGCAGCACCACAGTGGCGCCGGAGTCGTCGGTCAGCGCGACGCGCAGCACCGGGCGGTAACGGAAGCCACGCTCGACGGCCTCCACCCGACCCTCGACCTGCGCGGCAGTGCCGGGCAGGAGGTCGCGGATCCGCACCAGCGAGGTGCGGTCCTCGTAGCGTAATGGCAGGTGCAGCCACAGGTCCTGCAGCGTGTACAGGCCACGCGCCTGCAGCTTGGCGGCCACGCGCGGGCCAACGCCGGCCAGGCGGTCCAGCGGCTCGGTAGGCAGGTCAAGCAGGGCGGTGTCGCGGCGTGCAGGCATTGCGCAAGGATGACGGCATCGCCTGCCGACCGGAACCCCACACGCGCGCCCGATGCGCGGATGCGGGTAGGGATTTGCCGCATTGCGCGGCGCTCATGAGCTCGCGCGCAGTGGCGCGATGGGTGCAGCGTTGGACAAGGGACCGGATAACCGGCCCCTGCCACGAACAAGGATCAGTCGAGCACCATCACCGCATCGACTTCGAACGCCGCACCCTTGGGCAGGCCGGAGACCTCGATGGTCGAGCGGGCCGGGAACGGGGCCTGGAAGTACTCCTGCATCACCGCGTTGACCTTGGCGAACTCGCCCAGGTCGGTCAGGTACAGGCCCAGGCGGACCATCTGGTCGAGCGAGCCACCGGCCTCCTCGGCCACGGCCTTGAGGTTGTCGAACGCGCGACGGGCCTGCGCGGTGACGTCACCGGCGACGATGTCGCCGGTCGCCGGATCCAGCGGGATCTGGCCGGAGAAGTACACGGTGTTGCCGGCACGCACGGCCTGGGAATAGGGACCGATGGCGGCTGGCGCCTTGGCGGTATTGATGATCTGACGGGACATGGTGCAGCTCCACTTGCAGGAAGACGCGCCATTGTAGCCGCTGCCCCGTGCCAGCCTGGCCGGCGTGCTCGACGGCACGCGCGAGGTGGACAATTTTTCACCACCACTTCGCAACGCCCGCCCGGCAAGGCGCGGCGGGCGTTATCCACAGCTTGTGCGCGTGGCGGCGCACATGTGCTGTGGAAAACGGATTACTGGCGACGGACCGACTGCACCACCGACAACCGGCGCAGGCGACGCATCACCTCGGCCAGGTGGTTGCGGTCGCGGACCTGGATGTTGAAGCACAGCACCGCGGCGTTGAAGTCGCGATCCAGGTAGTCCACGCGTTCGATGTTGGACTTGCTCTGCGCGATGGCCGCGGCCAGCTGCGCCAGCACGCCGGTGCCATTCTCCACGGCCACCACCAGCGAGGTGTCGTAGTCGCCGGTGACGTTGCTGTCCCAGCCGATCGGCACCCAGCGCTCGGGCGACTTGCGCAGCTCGGCCAGGTTCGGGCAATCCATGCGGTGGACCACGATGCCCTTGCCGGCGGTGTGGTAACCCATGATCTCGTCGCCGGGGATCGGCTGGCAGCAGTTGGCGAAGCTGACCACGCCGCGCTCGCTGCCGTTGATCAGGATCTTCTCCTGCGAGTGGCGCGAGCTGCCGGCGCCGCGCAGTTCGGCGTAGGCCATCAGCGCCTGCGCGGCCTGGGTCGGCATCCAGTTGCCCAGCGCGACGTCGGCCAGCAGCGCCTCCAGGCGCGGGTAGCGGTGTTCGGCCAGGAACGCATCCAGCCGCCCCTTGGGCAGGCGCTCCAGCGAGCTGTCCATCGCCTCCAGTGCGCGGTCGAGCATGCGGTGGCCCAGCTGCACGGCGTCCTCGTGCTCGAGCTGCTTGAGCTGGTGGCGGATCGCGGTGCGCGCCTTGGAGCTGACCACGAATTCCAGCCACTGCGGCTTGGGCGTGGCCGACTTGGCGATGATCACTTCCACCGTCTGTCCGCTGACCAGCCGCGTGCGCAGCGGCACCAGCTTCTTGTCCACGCGCGAGGCCACGGCCTGGTTGCCGATGTCGGTATGCACGGCGTAGGCGAAGTCCAGCGCGGTCGAGTTGCGCGGCAGCGCCAGGATCTTGCCCTTGGGCGTAAACAGGTAGACCTCGTCGGGGAACAGGTCGACCTTGACGTTGTCCAGGAACTCCAGCGACGAGCCGGCCGCACGCTGCGACTCGATCAGCTCCACGATCCAGGCGTGGGCGCGGCTCTGCGCGCTGTTGGGGGTGTCGCCGCCGAACTTGTAGGTCCAGTGCGCAGCCACGCCGCGCTCGGCGATCAGGTCCATTTCCTCGGTGCGGATCTGCACCTCGATTGGCGAGCCGTACGGCCCGAACAGCACCGTGTGCAGCGACTGGTAGCCATTGGCCTTGGGAATGGCGATGAAATCGCGGAAGCGCCCATCCAGCGGCTTGAACGTGGCATGCACCGCCCCCAGGGCGTGGTAGCAGTTGGGCACGTTGCGCATCACCAGCCGGAACCCGAACACATCCATGACCTGGTCGAAGGATTTGTTCTCGTCGCGCATCTTGTTGTAGATGCTCCACGGCGTCTTGATGCGGCTTACCAGCCGGTGCTCCAGGCCTTCGCGGGCCAGGCGCTGGGACAGCTGGATCTCGACCTGGGCCATGGCCTCGCGGCGCACCACCGGCTGGCTGCGGATGTGCTTTTCCAGGATCGCGTGGCGCCACGGATACAGCGCCTTGAAGCCAAGGTTCTGCAGCTCGGACTTGATCAGGCTCATGCCCAGCCGCTGGGCGATCGGCGCGTAGATCTCGAGCGTCTCGCGGGCGATGCGGCTGCGCGCCTCACTGCTCTGCGCGCCCAGGGTGCGCATGTTGTGCAGGCGGTCGGCCAGCTTGATCATGATCACGCGCAGGTCGCGCGACATCGCCAGCAGCATCTTGCGGAAGCTCTCGGCCGCCGCTTCCTGGCGGTCGCGGAACTTGAGCTTGTCCAGCTTGGTCACGCCGTCGACCAGTTCGGCCACGGCCTCGCCGAATTCGGCGGCCAGTTCCTCGCGGGTGAGCGGGGTGTCCTCGATGGTGTCGTGCAGGATCGCGGCGATCAGCGTTTCCAGGTCCAGGCCGAGTTCGGCCAGCACCACGGCCACGGCGACGGGATGGGTGATGTACGGTTCGCCCGACTTGCGGGTCTGGCCGGCGTGCGCGGCCGCGCCGACTTCCCACGCGCGGCGCAGCAGCGGGAGCTGGTCGGCGGGCAGGTAACTGGCCGCGCGCTCCAGTTGCAATACGTAGTCAGGGATCGCCTCGCCCTGCGGCGCGGCTACCTGGGCAGAAGGGCCTGGGTTCATGGCGGAAGACTATGACACCGCTGCAACGACGGCAAACCCCGGAATGCAGAACAGCCCGCACTTGGCGGGCTGTTCGCACACGGCGTTGATCGCGGCGGAAGCTGCGGTCAATCGTCGTTCTTGGACATGTCCTCGTCGGCGACGACTTCGGCAGCGGCCCACTCCAGCGCCTCGCGCTCGGCACGCTCGCGCTCGGCCTTCTCGACTTCCTCGATCAGGTCGTTGTCGATGTTGCGGGCGGCGATCTCGCGCAGCGCCAGAACGGTCGGCTTGTCCTCGGTTTCGCTGTTGTCGAGGGTGGCCTGGACACCATTGGCCAGCTGACGGGCGCGCTTGGACGCCATCATGACCAGCTCGAAACGGTTGTTAACGACTTCCAGGCAATCTTCTACGGTGATGCGGGCCATACGGGCTCCCGGCGACCTGGTCGGCCGCTCAGTCGAATGAGGGAAAGGGCGCCGATTGTACGGGCCGGCACCGGCCCGGCGCAAGTCAAGGCCGCGCCGAACCTTTACAAATCAGTCAGTTGCAATCTATCACTGGTCCAGCAGGGCCTGGATCAGGTCGGCATGGCGCTGTTTCTGTACCTCGCGACGCAGGCGGCTGGCAGTGAAGATGGCGCACAGTTCGTCGACCGCGGTGTCGAACACTTCGTTGACGATGACGAAGTCGAAGTCGTTGAAGTGCAGCATCTCCTCGCGCGCGGCAGCCAGGCGCTGGGCGATGACTTCCTCGCTATCCTGGCCGCGCTTGCGCATGCGGTCCTGCAGCGCCTGCCGCGACGGAGGCAGGATGAACACGGTCACCGTGCCGGGGACCAGCTGGCGCACCTGCTGGGCGCCCTGCCAGTCGATCTCCAGCAGCACGTCCTTGCCGGCGTCCAGCTGCGGCTCCACCGACTGCCGGGCGGTGCCCTTCCAGTCGCCATGCACCCAGGCGTGCTCGAAGAAGTCGCCGGCGGCGATCATCCGCTCGAACTCCTCGGCGCTGACGAAGTGGTAGTGCTGGCCCTGCACCTCGCCCGGGCGCGGCGCGCGCGAGGTGAACGAGATCGACAGCGAGATCTGCGGGTCGCGCGCCAGGGTGGCGTTGACGATGCTGCTTTTGCCGGCCCCGGAAGGGGCGGCGACGATATAGAGGGTGCCTCGCATCGAACGGGTCTCGGGGGTCGATGGGAACGGGCGGCGCACGATAACCAGCGCCGGCCGCAGCTGCAAATGCCGCGGCCGCGCCTGTGGCCGTTACTCGATGTTCTGGACCTGCTCGCGGATCTGGTCGATCAGCACCTTCAGCTCCACCGCGGCACTGGAGGTGCGGCTGTCCACCGACTTCGAGCCCAGGGTATTGGCCTCGCGGTTGAACTCCTGCAGCAGGAAGTCCAGGCGGCGGCCGACCGGCTCGCGCTGGCGCAGCACGCGGCGGATCTCGCTGACATGGCTGCCCAGGCGGTCCAGTTCCTCGTCAACGTCCAGCTTCTGCAGCCACATCACCAGCTCCTGCTCGGCGCGACCGGGGTCCACCGGATGCGGCAGGTCGGCCAGGCGCGCGGCCAGCTTGGCGCGCTGGCCCTCGCGGATGGCCGGGATCAGGGTGCGGACCTCGGCGGCGATGCGCTCGACTCCGTCCACGCGCTCGGCAATGGCCGCGGCCAGCTGCGCGCCCTCGCGTTCACGCGCGGCCAGGAACTGGTCCAGCACCTCGTCCATCAGCGCCAGCGCCTCGGCCTGCAGCGCGGCCGGCTCGACCGCTTGGCCCTGCAGCACGCCCGGGTACTGCAGCAGATCGGTGAAGCCCACGCGCATCTGCGGGAACCTGGCCTGCAGGCGCTGGGCCAGCTCGCCGAGCCGATCGACCAGCACTTCGTTGACCGCCAGCGAGGTCGCCACTTCCGGCGCGCGCAGGCGCAGCACCGCATCGAGCTTGCCGCGGTTCAGGCGACCGGTGACCTTCTCGCGCAGGGCCGGCTCGATCGCGCGCAGCTCCTCGGGCAGGCGCAGGCCCAGCTCCAGGAAGCGGTGGTTGACCGAGCGCAGCTCGCAGGAAAGCGTGCCCCAGGGGGTTGTGCGTTCGCCGCCGGCGTAGGCGGTCATGCTCCGAATCATGCGGTTTCCGATGCGCTGCAAAGGGCAAATGGTACTCTAGCGACCTTCCCGCGCGCCCCCGACGACACCTGCGCCGCGCCGTGGCCCGTCTCCCTTCTTCGCATCCCGGACATCCCATGACCTTCTCCCGTCCCAGCGGCCGCCAGGCCGATCAGCTGCGCCCGGTGCGCATCGAACGCGCCTTCACCCGCCACGCCGAAGGCTCGGTGCTGGTCAGCTTCGGCGACACCCGCGTGCTGTGCACGGCCAGCGTCGAGAACCGCGTGCCGGGCTTCCTGCGCGGCAAGGGCGAAGGCTGGGTGACGGCCGAATACGGCATGCTGCCGCGCTCGACCCACACCCGCTCCGACCGCGAGGCCGCCCGCGGCAAGCAGGGCGGCCGCACCCTGGAAATCCAGCGCCTGATCGGCCGCACCCTGCGTGCCTGCGTGGACCGCGGCGCGCTGGGCGAACGCACCATCACCCTGGACTGCGACGTGCTGCAGGCCGACGGCGGCACCCGCACCGCGGCGATCACCGGCGCCTACGTGGCCCTGGTCGATGCGGTGAACTGGCTGATCAAGCGTGGCGAGATCAAGCGCAACCCGGTGTTCGGCGCGGTGGCCGCGGTCTCGGTCGGTATCTACAAGGGCGTGCCGGTGCTGGACCTGGACTACGCCGAGGACAGCGCCTGCGATACCGACATGAACGTGGTGATGAACGACGGCGGCGGCTTCATCGAGCTGCAGGGCACGGCCGAAGGCCATGCCTTCCGCCGCGACGAGCTTGATGCCCTGCTGGTCCTGGCCGAGAAGGGCATCAACGAGCTGCTGGCCGCGCAGCAGGCAGCGCTGTCGGCGTGAAGCGTCAGCTGGCCCTGGCCACCCTGCTGGTGGACGACTACGACCGCGCGATTGCGTGGTTCACCGGCGCGCTCGGCTTCGGCCTGCGCCAGGACCAGGACCTGGGCAACGGCAAGCGCTGGGTGGTCGTCGCCCCTGATGGCAACCCGGGCGCGGCCCTGCTGCTGGCCCGCGCCAGCACCCCGGAACAGCAGGCCCGCATCGGCGACCAGACCGGCGGCCGGGTCGGCTTCTTCCTGCACACCGACGACTTCGCCCGCGACCACGCGGCGATGCTGGCGGCCGGCGTGGAATTCCTCGAAGCGCCGCGCCACGAACCCTATGCAACGGTCGCGGTGTTCCGCGACCTCTACGGCAATACCTGGGACCTGCTGGAGCCCCGTCAATGAAGCAACTGGTACTGGCCAGCCACAACGCCGGCAAGCTGGTGGAGATGCAGCAGATCCTCGCCGAGCTGCCGCTGCAGATCACCTCGGCCGCCGAGCTCGGGCTGGGTCATGTCGAAGAAACCGGGCTGACCTTCGTCGAGAACGCGCTGCTGAAGGCGCGCGCGGCGTGCCTGGCGACCGGCCTGCCGGCACTGGCCGACGACTCGGGCCTGATCGTGGACGCCCTGGGCGGGGCGCCCGGCCTGTACAGCGCACGCTACGCCGGCGAGCCGAGCAACGCGCAGGCCAACAACGCCAAGCTGCTCGAGGTCATGCGTGATGTGCCCGACGGACAGCGCAGCGCGCGTTTCTACGCGGTGATCGTGCTGCTGCGCCACGCTGCCGATCCGCAGCCACTGATCTGCGAAGGCCGCTGGGAAGGCGAGATCACCCATGCCCCGCGCGGCCACCACGGCTTTGGCTACAACCCGGTGTTCCTCGATCCGGTCCATGGCCTGACCGCCGCGGAAATGGAGCCGGCGCTGAAGAACGAACTCAGCCATCGTGCCCAGGCGCTGCAGCAGCTCAAGCAGCAGCTCGCCGGCCTCCTCTGACCATCGCCATGCCGCACGACCACGACCACTGCAAGCACCTGCCGGGCGAGGCCTGCGCGATCGACGCCGGCCCGCTGCAGCTGATTCCGCCGCCGCTGTCGCTGTACGTGCACCTGCCGTGGTGCGTGCGCAAATGCCCGTACTGCGACTTCAACTCGCATGCCGGCAAGGGCGCGCTGCCGTTCGACGACTACATCGACGCACTGGTGCGCGACCTGGAGTTCGACCTGCCGCTGGTCTGGGGCCGGGTGGTGACCAGCGTGTTCTTCGGCGGCGGCACGCCCAGCCTGTTCCCGCCCGAGGCGATCGACCGTTTCCTGCAGGCGGCCAGCGCGCGGCTGCGCTTTGCGCCGAACCTGGAAATCACCCTGGAGACCAACCCGGGTACCGCCGAGCACGGGCGCTTCGACCGCTACCGCGCCGCCGGCGTGAACCGCCTGAGCTTCGGCATCCAGACCTTCAACGACGAGGCGCTGCGCGCCCTGGGCCGCATCCATGACAGCGCCGAGGCCGAGCGCGCGGTACGGCTGGCCCAGGATGCCGGCTACGACAACTTCAACCTGGACCTGATGTACGCCCTGCCCGGCCAGACCCTGGCCCAGGCCGAGCACGACCTGGAGCGCGCCTTCGCGCTGCAGCCGGCGCACATCTCCCATTACCAGCTCACCCTGGAACCGAACACGGTGTTCTTCGCCAAGCCGCCGCCGGGCATCCCCGACGACGATGCGGCCTGGGACATCCAGGAACACTGCCAGGCGATGCTGGCCGAGGCCGGCTACGCCCAGTACGAGGTCAGCGCCTACGCCCGCCCGGGCCGGCAGTGCGCGCACAACCTCAACTACTGGCGCTTCGGCGACTACCTGGGCATCGGCGCCGGCGCCCACGGCAAGATCAGCTCCGGAGCCGGCCAGCACGTGCTGCGCCGCTGGAAGCACAAGCATCCGCAGACCTACATGGTCAGCGCCGGCACAGAGAAGGCGATCGGCGGCGACGACATCATCGACGCTGCGCGCCTGCCGTTCGAGTACATGCTCAACCTGCTGCGCCTGCACGAGGGTTCTTCGCTGGCCGATTTCGAGGCCGGCACCGGCCTGCCGCGCAGCACGATTGGCCCGGCACTGGCCGAGGCCTGCCGCCGCGGCTGGCTGCAGGTCCACGGCCAGCACGTGCAGCCGACCGAGCTGGGCCGGCGCTTCACCAACGACGTGATCGAGCTGTTCCTCGACTGAGCCTGGGGTTCGCTGAGGACCGCCGCGATCCGGCTAGAATGGTGACCAGCGCCCCAGTTCAGGGGAGTCGGGAACGTACATCGGATGTCAGCGCCCTTGACCGCCTCTTCCAGCAATGCCCTTGCCAGGCTGGCCGCCGCGCCGGTACCACCGCGCCCGCGCCGGCTGCTCGAAGCCATCCACGGGCTGGCCGTGCAGGCACTGGCCAACCCGTTGAAACTGGTGGTCGTTGACCTGGAGCGCGAGCTGTTCAAGCAGGCCGAGCGTGCGCGCAGCAGCCAGCACCAGTCCGACCTGTACGCCGAGACGCGCAAGCTGCGCGAATCCGGCGAGATCTTCGCCACCGACTTCCTCGACGCCCTGGCCGGTGCCCTGGCCGGGCTCAGGCAGCCGGTGGCTTCGCCGTCGCCGGGCCCGGACAAGGCGCGTGCGTTCCAGACCCTGACCTTGGTCGAAGACACCGACATCGACCGCGACATCGTCCTGCATGACATCGCGCGCCGCGAGGCCTCGCGCTCGGCCAGCGCCCTGCAGCTGCTGGGGCAGCGCTTTGGCGTGCTGGCGACCTCACCGGCCTACGAAGTGGAACAGTTGCCGCTCGGCCCGTACGCGCTGTGCCGCGTGCTGCGCGAGGTCGGCGAGCGCCTGGAGCTGGGGCTGGATGCGCAGCTGGAGCTGTACCGCGCCTTCGACCGCCAGGTGGTCGAGCGCTACGGCGAACTGCTGGACAAGGTGAACATCCTGCTCGCCCACGAAGGCGTGCTGCCGGGCCTGGTCTACCAGCCCTACCTGGGCCGCCCGGCCGGCACCCGCCGCGGTGCGCCACCGCAGGCGGGCGACAAGTCCCCGGCACAACCCAGGCCAGACGCCGCGCGCCGCCCGCTGACCGGCTGGACCGGACAGGCCCCGACCAGCGCCTGGTCGACGGCGATGGAACAACTGCTGTCGGCGATGCCCGGCGGCCTGCCGGCAGGCGCCGCCCCCGCAGCCCTGCCTGCCGGGGCCATGCCCCAGGGCGGCATGCCTGCTGGCGCCGCCGGAGCCACGACAGGCGCGATGCCGGGCGCGACTGCCGGCGCGGCGACCAGTGCATCGCTGGCCGAGGCTGCAGCCGCCCTCGCCCACGACGATGATGCGGCCCCGGCCGCACCGGCTGCGATGTCCGCACTGCACCAGATGCTGGAACAGGCCCGCTCGGCAGCTGCCGCGCGGGCAGCGGTGACTGGCAGCGAGGCGGGTGGCACCGGCACCGGTGGTCCGGCGTCGGGCGCCGGCATGGAAACCATGGGCGGCAACGCGCCGGCCGGCGAGTCCCTGCTGTCGGCGGCACCGGAACGGCCGACACGCACCATGCCCGCCGCCGCGGTGATGGACGTGCTGGGCAAGCTGCAGCTACAGGCTCCGGCACGCGCCGGCGGCCACCGCCGCAGCGTCAACGACATCCGCAGCGCGGTGCTGGCGCAGGTGCGCGCCGACCACGGCCCGGAGGCGGCGCTGTCGCCGCAGGACACCGACACCTTCGACCTGCTGGACATGCTCTACGGCCAGATCCAGCGCGAGGTGCGCAACGAGGCGCCGGCATCGGACCTGCTGGTCCAGCTGCAGGTGCCGGTGGTGCGCGCCGCCCTGTCCGATCCGTCGTTCTTCGTCCGTGACCAGCACCCGGCGCGCGAGCTGCTCAACGCCGTGGCCGAATCCGGCGCAACCTGGCTCGGCGATGAGGACACCGATCCGGCCCTGCTGCAGAAGCTGGGCCAGGCGGTGGAGAAGGTCGTCAGCGAATACAACGGCGACGAGGCCGTGTTCGAGGCTGCCAACGAGGAAGTGCTGAACCACTTCCGCAGCGCCGCGCACAAGGCCGAGGTCGCCGAACGCCGCCACGTGGAGGCCGCACGCGGCCGCGAACGCCTGGAGGCGGCCAAGCAGCTGGCCACCAGCACCATCGAGAAGCTGTGCGAGCAGCGCTCGCCGCCCAAGTTCGTGCAGGCGCTGCTGCGCCAGGCCTGGTCGGACGTGCTCACCCTCACCCTGCTGCGCCAGGGCGAGAAGTCCGAGGAATGGCAGCAGCGGCTGGACGCCACCCGGCGCATTGCCGAGATCACCTGCCAGCCGGCCGGCGGCGAACCCGATGCCGCCTTCAGCGCCCAGCTCGAGGAAGCGCTGCTGCAGGTCGGCTACCACGCCGAGGAAGGCAGCGCGATCGCACGCCGCCTGTCCACGCCCGGCGGCGAGGACGAGCTCACCTCGCGCACCGAGCTGGCCGCCAAGCTCAAGGCACGCAGCCGCCTGGGCGAGCAGAAGGAAGGCACTACCCCGGCCAAGGAGAAGGCGCCGCGCACCGGGCTCGAGGAAGAGCACTACCGGCGCCTGCGTACCCTGCCCTTCGGCACCTGGTTCGAGTTCGTGACCAACCAGCAGGGCGATGTACGCCGCCAGCGCCTGTCCTGGTACAGCCTGATCACCGACAACGCGCTGTTCGTCAACCAGCGCGGGCAGAAGCTGTCCGAGCACTCGCTCGATGCGCTGGCGCGGCTGATGGCACACAACCAGGCGCGCATCGTCACCGAGGACAAGGGCCGCCTGATCGACCGCGCCTGGCAGGCCACCATCCGCACCCTGCGCTCGCTGGTGGGCAGCCACCCCGAGCAGGAGACGCCATGAGCAACGACACCCGCCGCGCCCCGCGCCGCCCGGTCACCGCGCAGGTCCCGGTGTTCGACCAGATGACCGAAGCGCCGATCGGACGGCTCGGCAACGTGTCCGAGAGCGGCATGCTGCTGCTGGCCTCGGTGCCGGTGGTCGAGGACGCGCTCTACCAGTTGCGCTTCCCGGTACCCGACCGCAACGGCCACGAGACCCAGATCGACGTGGGCGCGCACCTGCTGTGGAGCGAACAGGCCCACGCCCCCGGCCAGGCCTGGGCGGGCTTCCGCTTCCTGACCCTGGACCGCCAGCACCGCGAGGTGCTGCGCCACTGGATCGAGCACGTCCTGCCGCCGCACTGATCCGCGCCGGCTCAGCGGCGCCTGGGGGATTGCGGCAAAATCGGGGGCATCCGTACTGCCACGAGAACCGCGATGACCCCGCAAGACCCCGGCGCCCTGTATTCCCATCACCTCGACGTGCTCAGGCAGCGCGCCGACCAGGCCCTGGCCCGCGGCGGCTTCGACCATCTGGTCATTCCCAGCGGCACCCGCCACTACCAGGTCTTCGATGACCGCGACTATCCGTTCGCGGTCAATCCCAACTTCAAGGCCTGGGTCCCGCTGACCCGCGTCACCGACAGCTGGATCGTCTACACCCCGGGCAAGCGTCCGCAACTGGTGTTCCTGCAGCCGTTTGACTACTGGCACGTGGTGCCCGAGGCCCCCAGCGGCTGGTGGGTCGAGCATTTCGACATCCACGTCATCCGCACCCCCGAGGAAGCGCTGCCGCTGCTGCCGGCCAACCCGGCGCGCTGCGCGATCCTGGGCGAGGCACAGAGCGCGCTTGGCGGCCATGTGCCGAACAACCCCGAGGCGGTGATCCACTACCTGGACTGGCACCGCGCGTTCAAGACGCCGTACGAGATCGCGCTGATGCGCCAGGCCCAGCAGCTGGCCGTGCGCGGGCACCGCGCTGCCGAGGCCGCGTTCCGTGCCGGTGCCGACGAGTTCTCCATCCACATGGCCTACTGCAGCGCGGTCGGCCAGGACGCCAACGACCTGCCCTACGGCAACATCATCGCGCTCAACGAACACGGCGCGGTGCTGCACTACACCGAGCTGGGCCGCAGTGCGCCCAGTCCGCTGCGCAGCTTCCTGATCGACGCCGGCGCCTCGGCCCATGGCTACGCCAGCGACATTACCCGCACTTACGCGGCGGCAGGCCACGACGAGTTCCAGGCAATGATCGATGCGGTGGATGCCGCGCAGCAGCGCATGTGCGCGGCGGTGCGCGCCGGTTTCGATTACAGGCAGCTGCACGTGGATGCGCACCTGGCGCTGATGGGCATCCTCAAGGACTTCGGCGTGATAAAGGTTTCGCCCGAGGCCGCGCTGGCCACCGGGGTGAGCGCGGCATTCTTCCCGCACGGCATCGGCCACCTGATCGGACTGCAGGTGCATGACGTGGCCGGCTTTGCCGCCAGTGACGCCGGTGGCCGCATCGAGCGTCCGGCCGGCCATCCCTACCTGCGCCTGACCCGCGTGCTGGAGCCGGGCATGGTGGTGACCATCGAGCCGGGCGTGTACTTCGTGGACATGCTGCTGGACGAGGTGAAGAAGGCCGGCAACGCGGCCAGCGTCGACTGGGACCGCGTGGAATTCTTCCGCCCCTACGGCGGCATCCGCATCGAGGACGACGTGCTGTGCACCGGGGGTGCGGCCGACAACCTCACCCGCCCGGCCTTCGCCGCGGCCAACTGACCTGCAACGGCGCCGGCCTGCCCGGCGCCACCTTGTTCACTCCTGCCCGCCAGCCGCGCCGCCGGCGCTGGCGGCCTGCGCCTTTGCCGCACGCCGGCGGATCCACAGGTTGATCAGCTCGACGAACACCGAGAACGCCATCGCCGCGTAGATGTAGCCCTTGGGAATGTGCTGGCCGAAGCCATCGGCGATCAGCACCAGCCCGATCATGATCAGGAAGCTCAGCGCCAGCACCTTGACCGTGGGATGGCGCTCGACGAAGTCGCCGATCGGGCCGGCAAAGCCGATCATGAAACCGATCGAGACCAGGATCGCGGTCACCATCACCCAGCGCTCATCGACCATGCCCACCGCGGTGATGATCGAGTCCAGCGAGAACACCACGTCCAGCAGCATGATCTGCACCACCACGCCGCCGAGCGTGGCTGCGCCCTTGGCGATGGCGCCGGTTTCCGGCTGCGCGGCGCCTTCCAGCTTCTGGTGGATCTCGTGGGTGGCCTTGGCAATCAGGAACAGGCCACCGCCGACCAGGATCAGGTCGCGCCAGGAGAACTCGCGGCCCAGCGCGGAAAACAGCGGCGCGGTCAGGCCGATGATCCAGGCGATGGCAAACAGCAGCGCCAGGCGGGTGATCGCGGCCATGGCAATGCCGATCCGCCGCGCCTTGGTGCGCTGCGCCTCCGGCAGTTTCCCGGCCAGGATCGAAATGAAGATGATGTTGTCGATGCCCAGCACCAGCTCCAGCGCGGTGAGCGTGGCCAGGGCGATCCAGATCTCGGGGTTGGCGAGCGATTCAAGCATGGGCGTGTTCACGGGCATGATGCCCCGGGCGGGGCGCAAGCCCGGACTATAGCAGTCGCGCTGTCAGGTCCGGATCGACGGCCGGCACTCAGGCGCCGGCCATCAGCGCCTCGATCGCGTCGGCGCTACGCGCCAGGCCCTCGGTCAGCACGCGGTGGCCATCGGCGGTGATCAGCACGTCGTCCTCGATGCGGATGCCGATGCCACGCCAGCGCGCATCCACGCTGCGATCGTCGCTGCGCACGTACAGGCCCGGCTCGATCGTGTAGACCATGCCCGGCTCGAGCAGGCGCGACTGGCCGTCAACCCGGTAGTCGCCGACGTCGTGCACGTCCAGGCCCAGCCAGTGTCCGGTCTTGTGCGGATAGAAGCGCTGGTAGTGGCGCTCGGCCAGGTTGGTCTCCAGCGTGCCGGTGAGCAGGCCCAGTTGCAGCAGGCCTTCGGTCAGCACCTGCACCGCGGCCAGGTGGCCGGCCTCGTAGGGCACGCCGGGGCGCGCCTGTTCAAGTGCCGCGGCCTGCGCGGCGAGCACCAGGTCATGCAGGGCGCGTTGCTCGGCCGAGAAGCGGCCGTTGACCGGGAAGGTGCGGGTGATGTCGCTGGCGTAACCCCGGTATTCGGCGCCGGCATCGATCAGCACCAGCTCGCCATCGCGACAGCGCGCGTTGTTGCTGTGGTAATGCAGCACGCAGCCGTTGGCGCCGGTGCCGACGATGCTGCCGTAGGCCGGCCAGCCGTCGTTGGCGCGGAACTCGCGTTCCAGGTCGGCCTGCAGCTCGTACTCGGCCATGCCCGGCCGCACCGCGCGCATGGCGATGCGGTGCGCCTGCATGGTGATGTCGGCCGCCCGCTGCATCAGCGCGATCTCGGCTTCGGACTTGAACAGCCGCTGCTCGTGCAGCAGATGGCCCAGCTCGAGCAGTTCGTGCGGCGGCTGCGCGCCGTGGCGCACCTGCGAGCGCACGCGGTTGACCCAGCCGATCAGCTTGAGGTCGAAGTCGGTGTCGCGGCCGAAGTGGTAGTAGACCCGTGAGCGCCCTTCCAGCAGGCCGGGCAGGATCTCGTCGAGGTCATCGATCGGGTAGGCATCATCCATCCCGTAGAGGGCGACTGCGCCCTCCTGGCCGGCACGCGGGCCATCCCAGGCCTCGCGCTCGGCATCGCGCTCGCGGCAGAACAGGATCACCTCGCCATGGCGGCGGCCCGGGACCAGCACCAGCACCGCTTCGGGCTCGGGGAAGCCGGTCAGGTACCAGAAGTCCGAGTCCTGCCGGTAGGGATAGTGGGTGTCGAGGCTGCGCACGCGCTCGGGCGCGGCCGGCAGGATCAGGATGGCATCGTCACCGGCGGCCTCCATCAACTGGCGGCGACGGTCGACGTATTCGTCGGCGGCGATCCCGGTCAGTGCTTTCATCGCCACCCCGCTCAGTTAAGGCGCTGGCGGTGCCGCGGCCCCATTACGCAGTCGCCGTGCAGCAGCAGGACCGCCACGCGCACGAACTCCTCGATCTCGGCCAGCGCGTCCTCGTCCTCGTCAGCGCTGTCGAACTGGTCGCTGGACGCCTGCGCGAGCCTGGCCAGGTCCTGGAGTGCCTCCTCGCCTTCCTCGCTCAACGCCGGGCGCTTCTCCGAGGCCATGCCAAAGCCGCCCAGGAACGCACGGCACCAGTCGAACAGCGCGTCGGTGCGCTGCTGCAGCGAGGCGCCCTCTTCCTCGAGCAGCAGCTCGAAGGCGAAGTCGCGGTCCTCCAGTTGCTCGGCGCTGGCCTTGCGCAGCTGGTCCAGCGCGCCGTCGGCTTCGGGCGCCGGCAGGCTGTCATCGGCCAGCACCCGGGCAAGCCAGGCCTGGGTGTCGACGCCACCGGCGGCCAGCCAGCCACACAGCCCCCCGTGCAGTTCGGCGGGGGTGGTGGCCAGGCCCAGCGCGCGGCTGGCCTGGGCTACGTCGTGGACGTGGGGAAGATCGGTCATGTCGCAGGCCCGGAAATATGGTGGAAACGCCGCGGCGCAGGTCGGCGCGGCCCAGCGCGACAGTGTAGCAACGGGGACCTGCAAACCCGCTTGTGAATGCGTGAACGCCCCGCCTACACTCGGGACGATCCCACCATGAAACCCATCGTCCATGCCGAGCGCAGTCGCCACGGTCTTCCCGTATACGGCTGTGATCGTGGGCGGGACCTTGGCGGGGCTGGGGATGGCCGCGGCCACCCTGGCGTGGCGGGCGCGACGCCAGGTGCGGCAACTGCAGGCGCGCAACCGCGACCTGCACGAGCGCGACCAGCACCTGAAGCTGGCTCTGTGGGCCTCCGGCGAGCAGCTCTGGGACTATGACCTGCGCACGCGGCGCCTGCGCTGGATGCTTGCCGATGAGCTGGCCCCGGCCTCGGCCGAGATCACCATGGTCAACCGCGAGGAAGGCGACCCTACGATCCACCGCGACGACCTGCCCCAGGTGATGCGCCGCCTGGCCGACCACCTGGAGGGCCGCAGCGCGGTGTTCCTGTCCGAGCACCGCATGGAGCTGGGCCAGCCCGGGCAGTGGCACTGGGTACGTGCGCGCGGCCGGGTGGCCGAACGGGGCGCCGACGGCACGCCGCTGCGCGTGACCGGTACCGCGCGCGACATCTCCGTACACCGCCGCGCCGACGCCGAACGCCGCATCGCCAGCGAGGTGCTGCTCAACATGAGCGAGGCGGTCGGGGTGCTGGACCGCAACCTGCACTTCGTCTGGGTCAACCCGGCGTTTACCCGGATCACCGGTTACGAGGAAGCCCAGGTGCTGGGCGCGCCACTGCGCATGCTCGACACCGGCAACGAGCCGGCCGCCCTGCTGGAACAACGGCTGCAGGCGGTGCGCCAGGCCGGGCACTGGTCCGGTGACAACTGGCAGCGTCATCGCGAGGCCAGGAAATCCTCTGCCACGTGCGCCACAACCTGGTGCGCGACATCGATGGTCGCCGCAGCTTCCACGTGATCGTGCTGGAGGACATCACCGAGCGCCGCAAGGCCGAGCAGGAACTGCGCTACCTGGCCAACTACGACACCCTGACCAGCCTGCCCAACCGCGCCCTGGCCTCCGAGCGGCTGGCCCGCGCCATCGTCCGCGCCCGCCGCGAGGGCCGGCTGGTGGCGGTGCTGTTCCTGGACCTGGACCGGTTCAAGGACATCAATGACTCGCTCGGCCACGCGGTCGGCGACCGCGTGCTGCGCGCCGCGGCCGAACGGGTGCAGCAGGCGGTGGGCCCGCAGCACACCGTCGCACGCCTGGGCGGCGACGAATTCACCGTGATCCTCGAAGGCCTGTCTTCCACCGACGAGGCCGAGGAGCTGGCGCGCCAGGTGCTGGCCGCGTTCGAGATGCCGCTGCGGCTGGACGAACGCCGCGAGGTGGCGATGGCGCCCTCGGTGGGCATCAGCCTCTATCCGCAGCATGCGCTGCTGCCGACCGAGCTGCTCAAGCATGCCGACACCGCGATGTACCAGGCCAAGGCCGCCGGGCGCAGCACCTACCAGCTGTACTCGGCGCGGATGGACGAGCAGACCCGCCACCGCGCCACCCTGGCCAGCACCCTGCGCAAGATCGAGTTCGACGACGAGCTGAGCCTGGTCTACCAGCCACGCTATTCGCTGGTGGACCGCCGCGTGGTCGGGGTCGAGGCGCTGGTGCGCTGGCACAGCTCCGAGTTCGGGCTGGTCTCGCCCTCGCAGTTCATCCCGCTGGCCGAGGAGACCGGACTGATCCTGGAAATGGGCGAATGGGTTCTGCGCCAGGCCTGCCGGACCCTGCAGTCGTGGCGCGGGCATGGCCAGGAGGACCTGTGCCTGTCGGTCAATGTCTCGGCGATCCAGCTGCAGCGCGGCGATCTTTCCGGCCTGCTTGTACGCGTCCTCGACGAGACCGGCGTGCGCCCGGGCCAGCTGGAACTGGAACTGACCGAAAGCGCGGTGATGGGCAACGTCGCGGCCAATGCCGCGCTGCTGCGCGCCTGCCGCGACCAGGGCGTGGGCCTGGCCATCGACGATTTCGGCACCGGCTATTCCTCGCTGGCCTACCTCAAGCGCCTGCCGCTGACCACGCTCAAGGTCGACCGCGAATTCGTCCGCGACCTCACCCTGGACCCGGACGACGAAGCCATCACCAGCACCATCATCGCCATGGGCCACTCGCTGTCGCTGAAAGTGGTGGCCGAGGGCGTGGAGTCGCGCGGCCAGCTGCAGTTCCTGCACGAGCACGGCTGCGACGAGATCCAGGGCCACCTGGTGGCACCCGCACTCGAACCCGACGCCTGCCTGCGCTTCCTGCAGAAAGCCGCGCGCGGCGCCCATTGACCACCCCTCGCCCCGATGCCTATCGTGCCGCCCATGGATCCAGCCGACACCCTTGCCCAGCTGCAGGCCCTGGCCGCGCGCTTCGAGCTGCTGCTCGAGCGCAACCAGCGCTTGGCCGAAGAGAACCGCAGCCTGCGCCACCAGCAGGAACAGCTGATCGGTGAGCGCGCGCAACTGCTGACCAAGAACGAACAGGCCCGTTCACGGGTGGAAGCCATGATCACCCGGCTCAAATCACTGGAGCAGCACACGTGAGCCAGACCGAACCCGTCAGCGTCCGCATCCTCGACCGCGAATACACCGTCGGCGTCGATGCCGACGAACGCGACAGCCTGCATGCCGCCGCGCGCATGCTCGACGCCAAGATGCGCGAGATCCGCGGCAGCAACCGCATGGCCGCTGTCGACCGCGTCGCGGTGCTGGCCGCGCTCAACCTCGCGCACGAACTGCAGCAGCTGCGCGACGAACAGCTGCGCCAGTCCGCCGAAGTGCAGCGCACCCTGGCCGAACTCAACCAGCGCCTTGACCGTGCGCTGGACAGCAGCCCGCGCTGAACGAATAACACACGGCTCACGCTGCTGAACCCGGCACTGCCCGACGAACGGGCTGGCCATGCCGGGCAATGCCGCTATAATTTCCCTGCGTTCTCTGCCGTGCACGACAGCGTGTGCAAACATTCGCCTTGTCCCTTAATGACGACCACGGGGACGCGACGGCGCCGGGTGTGCATGTCCGCCACGTAGCGGGAAGCCCGATGGTTCCCCAGCGTTCCCACTTGAACCCCGGGTTCAAGGTCGTTTCGCACGCATCGTCATGGCGGAGAATGCAATTCTTCCTGCAACAGCGGCTCCCACGGGTGCCGCTGTTGTTTTTTGTGCGTGCGGCAACTGCGCCAACGCGCTTCAATGGACGCCTTCCTGACCCGGCCTGTTGAAGATGCGCATTACGTTCCCACCCTGCCGCGGCCGCTTCGCATGAGCACCGACCGTCACGAGCTGCGTCGCCAGTTGCGGCAGGCGCGCCGCGAGCTGTCCGCTCCCGTGCGGCTGGCCGCCGCCGAACTGCTCGCCACACGGTTGCTGGCGCTGCCGTTTGCCGACATCGCCGGCCCGGTCGCCGGTTACTGGGCAATGGACGGCGAGATAGCCCTGCACCGCTGGCAGATGCAGTTGCCGTCGCGCCAGACCTACTGCCTGCCGATCCTGCATGGCGAGCTGCTGCGCTTTGCGCCGTGGCGGCCGGGGCAACCGCTGGCCACCAACCGCTATGGCATTCCCGAACCGGACATCCATCCCGACGATGCCCTGCCGGCCGAGGCAATGGCCCTGGTGGTGGCACCGCTGGTCGGCTTCGACAGCGCCGGGCGCCGGCTGGGCATGGGAGGCGGCTGGTATGATCGCAGCTTCGCTTTCCGCCACCAGCGCAGTGCACCACCGTGGCTGGTCGGCGTCGGCTTCTCCGTGCAGCAGGTGCCCGCGCTTCCGGTCGAGCACTGGGATGTGGCGGTGGACGCCATCTGCACCGAAACCACCACCCTGTTCCCCGAATCCCCGCACGCATGACTGCCCGCAAGCGCTACTGGCTGATGAAGTCCGAACCGGACGCCTTTTCCATCGACGACCTGCAACGCGTGGGCACCGAGCCCTGGAACGGGGTGCGCAACTACCAGGCGCGCAACTTCATGCGCGATGGAATGAAGGTCGGCGACGGCATCCTGTTCTACCACTCCAACACCAAGGTACCGGGCATCGTCGGGCTGGCCACGGTGGCCAGCGAGGCGTATCCGGACGACACCCAGTTCGACCCCGGATCGGATTACTACGACCCGAAGAGCACGCGCGAGGAACCGCGCTGGATGCTGGTGGACGTGGCCTTCGAGCGCAAGCTGGCGCGGGTGATCGCCCTGGACGAGATCAAGCAGCATGCCGAGGAGCTGGGCGAAGGTTTCCCGCTCACCGCCAGGGGCAACCGGCTGTCGGTGTTCCCGGTGACCGCCGCCCAGTGGAAGCTGCTGTTGTCGCTGGAAAAGGCCTGAGCGCCACGCCCGTCCACATCCCAACCCACCTACCTACTGCAGGTCCCAGCATGTCCGAAGCCAAGCGCCTGGCCGCCGAAAAAGCCATCGAGTACGTCGAGGACGGCATGATCGTCGGCGTCGGCACCGGTTCCACCGTGGCCTACTTCATCGATGCGCTGGCGCGCATCCAGCACCGCATCAAGGGCGCGGTGTCCAGCTCCGAGCAGAGCACGGCGCGGCTGAAGCAGCACGGCATCGAGGTGCTGGACCTCAATCACGCCGGCACGCTGTCGCTGTACGTGGATGGCGCCGATGAGTGCGACCCGGCCAAGTGCCTGATCAAGGGCGGCGGCGCCGCGCTGACCCGCGAGAAGATCGTCGCCGAGGCCAGCAAGCAGTTCGTCTGCATCGTCGATCCCTCCAAGCAGGTGCCGGTGCTGGGCAGGTTCCCGCTGCCGGTGGAAGTGATCCCGATGGCACGCAGCCTGGTCGCACGCGAGATCCTGGCGCTGACCGGCGGCCAGCCGGTGTGGCGTGATGGCGTGGTCACCGACAACGGCAACGTGATCCTGGACGTGCACAACCTGTCCATCACCGATCCGGTCAAGCTCGAGGCCCAGCTCAACCAGATCCCGGGCGTGGTCTGCGTGGGCCTGTTCGCCCGCCGCCGCGCCGACGTGGTGATCATCGGTGGCGAACCGCCGCAGGTGCTCTGAGCCATTCCATCGTGGCGCTGGCCGCCGTTGCGGCCTGCGCCCGTTGTCTTGACGCCCCCCGCGCCTTGGCCGAAGGTTCGCCATCGTGCCCAACTCCCGAGCCCGCCATGTCCCTGCTCCGCACCCTGCTGCTGTGTTCCCTGTTCGCCCTCGCTGGGTGCGCCTCGGCCGCGCCGAAGTACTGGGTGGAGCTGGCTGGCGAGCGCTACGAGGTCGAACTGGCCCAGGACGACGAGTCGCGCGCGCGCGGGCTGATGTTCCGCGACAGCATGCCGGTCAACCACGGCATGCTCTTCATCCATGACCGGCAGGAGCCGCAGTCGTACTGGATGAAGAACACCCGGCTGGCGCTGGACATCCTGTACTTCGACAACCAGCGCCGGCTGGTGTCGCAGAAGCGCGACGTGCCGCCGTGCACCGGCGGCAACGGCTGCCCGTCGTACCCCAGCCGTCGCCCGGCCCGCTACGTGCTCGAACTCAACGCTGGCCAGGCCGCGCGGCTGAACCTGGAAAACGGCGCGGAGCTCACCTTCGGTCCCGGCATCCCGACGCTGGACTGAACCAGACAGCCTGGTCACGCGCCGGATGCTTGAATGGAACCGGTTCCGTCGCCAGTGTGCGGATATGCCGAATACGAATTTCCTCCTGCCGGACTGGGATGCGCTGGGCGCCCGCGACAACGACGACCTGCCGCTGCTGGCCAGCGCGCTGCTGATCGCCCGTGACGAGTACCCGGACCTGGACCCGGCCCGTTACGACGCGCTGGTGCAGGAGCATGCCGACCACCTGCGCACCGAGGTCGCGGCCATCGCCGCCTGGCCGTTGAAGGTCGCGGCGATCAACCGGCACCTGTTCGACGAGCTGGGCTACACCGGCGACCACGTCGAGTACTACGACCCGCGCAACAGCTACCTCAACGAGGTCTTCGACCGTCGCCTCGGCAACCCGATCTCGCTGGCGCTGGTGCAGATGGAAGTCTCGCGCCGGCTCGGCATCCACCTCGACGGCATTTCCTTCCCGGGGCATTTCCTGGTGCGGATGCCGGTGGAGGAAGGCGTGCTGGTGATGGACCCGTTCAATGGGGGCCGCCCGCTGGGCGTGGACGAGCTGCGCGAACGCGCCAGCCAGCACCTGGGCGGGAAGACGCCCGACGACAACGTGCTGGCGCATATCCTCGACCCGGCCCCGCACCGCGCGATCCTGGTGCGGATGCTGCGCAACCTGCACGCCATCTATGCCGAGCGTGGCGAGTGGGACCGTGCCGCGCGCAGTGCCGACCGCGTGCTGAAGCTGGCGCCGGAGCAGTCTGACGCGCTGCGTGACCGCGGGCTGGCTTATGCCCGTCTGGGACATGTGGCCGGCGCCCGCGAGGACCTGGCCAACTACCTGCTGCGGCAGCCGCAGGCCGACGATGCAGCCGCGATCCGCGATCGCGTGATCACCCTGGGCGCGCGGCGCCCGCGCCTGCACTGATGCGGGACAGCGCGGCACACGCCGCGCCGCGTGGATCAGTCCAGCTCCACCATCTCGAAATCGTCCTTGGTCACGCCGCAGTCCGGGCAGGTCCAGGTGTCCGGGATGTCCTCCCAGCGCGTGCCGGGGGCGATGCCCTCTTCCGGCAGGCCGTCGGCTTCGTTGTAGGTGAAGCCGCAGACAACGCACATCCAGGTGCGATAGGTGGTGGTGGTGGCATCGGTCATCGGATAATCACGGTCTGGACGAGTCTGTCTGCAGGCATTGTCCCATCCCCGCCGCCACCCCGGTAATTGCCATGCCTCCCGCTTCCTTCCCGCACGCGCAAGCGCGCGGCGTGTACCTGATCACTCCCGACGAGACCGACACCGCGCGTCTGCTGGCGCAGGTGCAGCCCTTGCTTGGCGCGGGCGTGCCGTGGCTGCAGTACCGCAACAAACTGGCCGACGCCGCGCTCCGCCTTGAACAGGCAACGGCGTTGCAGGGCCTGTGCGAACAGGCCGGCGTGGCACTGGTGATCAACGACGATGCCGCGCTGGCAACGGCCGTGGGCGCGGCCGGGGTGCACCTGGGCGAGGACGATGGCGACATCGCTGCCGCACGCGCCCTGCTCGGCCCCGATGCCATCGTGGGTGCCTCCTGCTACGACCAGCTGGCGCTGGCGCAGTCGGCGGTAACCGCCGGCGCCAGCTATGTCGCCTTTGGCGCGTTCTTCCCCAGCCGCACCAAGGCCAACACCCGCCATGCCGACGCGGCGCTGCTGCATGGCGCGGCAATGCTGGGCGTACCGCGGGTGGCGATCGGCGGGCTGACCCCGGACAATGCAGCACCGATCATCGCCGCCGGTGCCGACCTGATCGCCGTGATCAGCGGTGTGTTCCAGGCGCCGGACCCCAGGGCCGCGTTGCGCGCCTATCTCGACTGCTTCCAGGACTGACCCCATGAACCACGACCAATCCCACGCCCTGTTCGAACGCGCCCGGAAGCTGCTGCCGGGCGGCGTCAACTCGCCGGTGCGCGCGTTCAAGTCGGTCGGCGGCGAACCATTCTTCGTGCAGCGTGCCGATGGCCCGTACCTGTTCGACGTGGACGGCAACCGCTACATCGACTACGTCGGCTCCTGGGGTCCGATGATCGTCGGCCACAACCACCCGGCCGTGCGCGAGGCCGTGCAGAAGGCGATCGGCGACGGCCTGTCGTTCGGCGCGCCATGCGCGGCCGAGATCACCATGGCCGAGACCATCACTTCCCTGGTGCCTTCGTGCGAGATGGTGCGCATGGTCAACTCCGGCACCGAGGCCACGCTGTCGGCGATCCGCCTGGCGCGCGGCGCCACCGGCCGCCAGCGCATCGTCAAGTTCGAGGGCTGCTACCACGGCCACGGCGACTCGTTCCTGGTCAAGGCCGGCAGCGGCATGCTGACCCTGGGCGTGCCGACCTCGCCGGGCGTGCCGGCGGGCCTGAGCGAGCTGACCGCCACGCTGAGCTACAACGATTTCGAAGGCGCGACGAAGCTGTTCGATGACATCGGCAGCGAGATCGCCGCGGTGATCATCGAGCCGGTGGTCGGCAACGCCAACTGCATCCCGCCGCGCGAAGGCTACCTGCAGCACCTGCGGCAGCTGTGCACGCAGCATGGCGCGCTGCTGATCTTCGACGAGGTGATGACCGGCTTCCGCGTCGCCCTCGGCGGCGCGCAGGCGCATTACGGCATCACCCCGGACCTGACCACCTTCGGCAAGATCATCGGCGGCGGCATGCCGGTGGGCGCCTACGGTGGCCGCGCCGAGCTGATGAACCAGATTTCCCCGGCCGGCCCGATCTACCAGGCCGGCACGCTCAGCGGCAATCCGGTGGCCATGGCCGCTGGCCTGGCGATGCTACAGCTGGTGCAGGCGCCGGGCTTCCACGAGCAGCTCAGCGCCGCCACCGCACGCCTGTGCGAAGGCCTGGAAGCGGCCGCATGCGAAGCCGGCGTGGCGGTCACCACCAACCGCGTCGGCGCGATGTTCGGCCTGTTCTTCACCGACCAGAAGGTGGAGACCTACGCCCAGGCCATCGCCTGCGACACCGCCGCGTTCAACCGCTTCTTCCACGCCATGCTCGAGCGCGGCGTGTTCCTCGCACCCAGCGCCTACGAGGCCGGCTTCCTGTCCAGCGCGCACGACGAGGCGGTGATTGAAGCAACCCTTGCTGCCGCGCGCGAGGCGTTCAAGGCCATCGCCGCCTGATCGCACCGGCCGCCGCGCGCCGCGCCCGGGAGGGGCCGTGGCGCGGCGCGGCAGCGGCTCAGGCGAAGACCAGGGTGCCTTTCATCATTGCCCAGTGCCCGGGCACCGAGCAGAAGAACGTATACGTCTCGCCCTTGCGCAGGCGCGCGGTGGCAAAGCGCACGGACGTCGCCTGGCCGCCGCCAATCACCGGCGTAAAGGCCAGCACCCGCGGATCCTTCGGCGGCAGGTAGCTGTCGGCGAGTTTCGCGCGCATGCCGGCACTGGCCACGGCCTGGAAATCCGCGCTGCGGGTGAGCACCCAGTTGTGGCCCATTGCGGCCGCCGACAGCTTGCCGGTATGGCGCAGGGTGAGCTCGACCTGGCTGCAGTCCGGCGCCACGCGCAGCTGCGACTGCGAGAACTGCATGCGGTCATCGCTGTCGATGCTGAGCGCGCAGGTGCGCGCCAGCGCCATCGGGGCAGACAGGCAGGCCACCACGCCCAGCATCACGGCAGACAGCTTCACGGCAACTCCAGCATTCGGTACTGGCGTTGATTCTATTCGGCGCATCCGGTGCGCCCATGCGACGGGATGTCGCACCTGTCCGCCGGGCACTCCGCTGCGGGCGGTTACTGTCTCCCGCAGGCACGCCCTCCATTCCCGATGCTCGCCACTACTCCACCCCGCCTGCTGTTGCTCGATTTCGACGGCCTGGTCGCCGACTACTCGCATGCCGCGCGCATCGTGGCGCTGGCGACCCACTGCAATGTCGAGCCGGCCGCGGTGGCACAGGCGATCTTTGGTTCGGGGCTGGAAGCTGCCCATGACAGTGGCCGCATCGATACCGCCGGCTACCTGCGGGAGATCACTCAGGCGTTGGGCAGGCCGCTGGACGAGGCCGGGTGGATCGCGGCGCGCGTGGCTGCAAGCCGGGCAAAGTCCCAGGTAGTGGAAATGTTGGGCAAGCTCGATCCAGCCTTGGCCGTCGGCATCCTCAGCAACAACAGCGCGCTGATGCTGCAGGCGATACGGCAGATCGCACCGGGCCTGTTCCCGCGTCTGGAGGGCAAGGTGCTGTGCAGTGCGATGCTGGGCGTGCGCAAGCCTGCGCCGGAAGCCTTCGTTGCCGCCCTGGCGTACTTCGGCGTGGAAGCGCGCCACGCGTTGTTCGTCGATGACCTGTTCGTCAACGTGCGTGGTGCCCGCGCTGCCGGGCTGCATGCGGAGACGGCACGCGACGCGCGCACGCTGCGCAAGGTGCTCAGGCGTTACCGATTGTTGTGAGCCAGCTGTCGGGCCCGGCGCTGGGCATGCCGGGGGCGTGCATCAGCGCTGGTGAGTGCACGACGTAGCCGCACCTGGCGCCATCAGCGCGCCCTGCTCCAGCTGCTGCCGCAGCATCAGCGCCAGCGCATCAAGCTGTTCGCGCGGCGCCGGCGCCGGCACACCGGCCGGATAGACATCCAGCAGGCCATCGCCGACGCGGCGCGGATGCACGTGCAGGTGGAAGTGGGGCACTTCCTGGCCGCCGGCCTCACCGTTGGACTGCCACAGGTTCAGGCCGTCGGGAGCAAGCGCACTGCGCAGCGCCAGCGCCACGCGGTGCGCCACCCGCATCGCGTGGGCGGCGACGTCCTCGTCCAGGTCGTACAGGGTTTCGGCATGCTGGCGCGGGATCACCAGCACATGCCCGGGCACGGCCTGGCGCAGGTCCATCAACGCCACAACGCGGGCGTCCTCGCAGATGACACTGGCCGGCGCGTGGCCGGCCAGGATCTGGCAGAAGACGCAGTCAGCCACCTCAGCGCGCGGCCAGGTAGGCGGCGATGGCCGCACGCACGCGCTTGAGGCCTTCGGCCAGTTCTTCGTCGCTGATGTTCAGTGCCGGCACGAAGCGCAGCACGCTGGCGCCGGCCAGCAGGATCAGTACCTGCTGCTCGGCGGCCAGGTCGAGGAACCTGCTGGCATCGGAGGCGTATTCGTCCTTCAGCACCGCGCCCATCATCAGGCCCATGCCGCGCACTTCGGAGAACACATTGAACTCGGCATTGATCGCCTCCAGGCCGGCGCGCAGTGCGGCCGACTGGCGGGCGACATTGGCCTCGATCTCCGCGCTGGACAGCTTCTTGAGCGCCACGCGGGCCACGGCGGTGGCCAGCGGGTTGCCGCCGAAGGTGGTGCCGTGCGAGCCGACCCCCATCGCGGTGGCGACCTTGGGCCCGGCCAGCATCGCGCCGATCGGGAAGCCGCAGCCCAGCGCCTTGGCCAGGGTCACGATGTCCGGAGTGACATTCCAGTTCCAGTGGGCGAACAGCTTGCCGCTGCGGCCCATGCCGACCTGGATCTCGTCGAACACCAGCAGCGCATCGTGCTCGTCGCACAGCGCGCGGGCGCGGGCCATGAATTCGGCCGAGGCCGGGACCACGCCACCCTCGCCCTGCACCGGCTCGAACATCACCGCGGCCACGTCGCCAGCAGCCATCGCTTCTTCCAGCTGGGCGACGTCGTTGAAGTCGATGTAGCGGAAGCCACCGGGCAGCGGCTCGTAGCCGGCCTGGTACTTGGGCTGGGCAGTGGCGGTCACCGTGGCCAGGGTGCGGCCGTGGAAGCTGCCGCGGCAGGTGACGATGGTGCGCTTGCCCGGCTCGCGGCCGGCGCTGGTCGCCCACTTGCGGATCAGCTTGATCGCGACCTCGTTGGCCTCGGCGCCGGAATTGCAGAAGAACACGCGCTGCGCGAACTTCGAGGCGGTCACCAGCTCCTCGGCCAGGCGCAGCGCCGGCTCGGTGTAGAACACGTTGGACACGTGCCAGATCTTCTCGGCCTGGGCCAGCAGCGCGGCCTTCAGGTCCGGATCGTTGTGGCCCAGCGAGCAGACCGCGATACCGGCGGCGAGGTCGATGAACTCACGCCCCTCCACGTCCCAGACGCGCGCGCCCTGGCCGCGCTCGAGCACCAGCTGGCGCGGCGCGTAGACCGGCAGGTAGTAGGAGGACTTGGACAGGAGCGCGTCGGTGGCGGTCATGGTGGCAGCAGGGGGAGAGGGGAAAGCGCCCATTGTCCTCCATCCGCCGACCCGCGGCACAATGGCGGCCATGAGACTGTTCAGTACCCCCCAGCTCAACCCGGCCCGCAGCAGCGGCTGGCGCCACCGCTGGTTCCACATCATCTACCACCACGATACCCGGCCGGCGCGCGACTTCGACCTGATCCTGATGGTGGCGATCCTGGCCAGCGTGGGCGTGGTCATGCTCGACAGCGTGCAGCGCCTGCACCACGACTGGGCAACGTGGTTCTACGTGATCGAGTGGGTCTTCACCGCACTGTTCACGGTCGAGTACGCGCTGCGCCTGCTGGTGGTGCGGCGGCCGTTGCGCTACGCCTTCAGCATCTGGGGAATCATCGACCTGCTGTCGATACTGCCCACCTACCTGTCGCTGTTCGTGCCCGGCGCGCAGAGCCTGCTGGTGGTGCGCGCCCTGCGCATCCTGCGCCTGTTCCGGATCCTCAAGCTGACCCGCTACATCGAGGAAAGCGGCGTTTTGATGCACGCGCTGTGGCGCAGCCGGCGCAAGATCCTGCTGTTCCTGTTCATGGTGGTCACCATCGCGATCATCGCCGGCGCCCTCATGTACGTGATCGAAGGGCCGGAGCGCGGCTTTTCCAACATCCCGGCCAGCATGTACTGGGCGGTGGTGACGATGGCCACGGTGGGCTTCGGCGACATCGTCCCGCACACCACCCTGGGCCGCTTCATCACCTCGGTGCTGATCCTGATCGGCTACTCGATCCTGGCCGTGCCCACCGGCATCTACACCGCCGAGCTGGCCGGCACCATGCTGCGCGGCGAGGACATCAGCCGGCTGGACCACCGCGGCTGCGTGATCTGCGGCCACGAGGGTCACGAGCACAAGGCGCGCTACTGCAACCGCTGCGGCCACGAGCTGCCGCGACCGCAGGATTGAGCCACGCTCAGTCCAGGAACAGGTCCGGCTCCAGCGGGTGGGCCGGGTCGACCGCGTAACCGGACAGGTCGGTGATCCCGGCCTCGGCCAGCACCTCGTCATCGATCAGGAACCGGCCGTTGAAACCGGCGGCCTCGCGCACCAGCACCGCATGCGCGGCATCGGCCATCACCTGCGGACGCCGGCAGCCGGCCACGTCGATGCCCGGGATCATGTTGATCGCGTCGGTGGCGATCACCGTGCGCGGCCACAGCGCGTTGACCGCCACGCCCTGCGGGCCGAACTCGGCCGCCAGCCCCAGGGTGACGAAGCTCATGCCCATCTTGGCCAGGGTGTAGCCGGTGTGCGGCCCCCACCACTTCGGGTCCAGGTTCGGCGGCGGGGCGAGGGTGAGGATGTGCGGGTTGGGTGCCTGCAGCAGGTACGGCAGGCAGGCCTGGGCACACAGGAAGCTGCCGCGGGCGTTGACCTGCTGCATCAGGTCGAAGCGCTTCATCGGCGTATCCAGGGTGCCGCGCAGCCAGATCGCGCTGGCGTTGTTGACCAGGATGTCGATGCCGCCAAAGGTGTCCACGGTCGCGGCCACCGCAGCGCGCACCTGGTCTTCCTCGCGGATGTCGCACTTCAGCGCCAGGGCGCGACCACCGGCGGCGTTGACCGCCTCGGCGGCGCTGTGGATGGTGCCCGGCAGCCTGGGATTGGGTACCGAGGACTTGGCGGCGATGGCCACGTTGGCGCCATCGCGCGCGGCGCGCTCGGCGATGGCCAGGCCGATGCCGCGCGAGGCACCGGTGATGAACAGGGTCTTGCCAGCGAGGGAGGTCATGGATCTGCCGTCTGCAGGTGCCTTGGAGGCGGTCACTTTAGGCAATTCCCGGCGCCGGCGGGATGATCGTCGCCGATCAGGGTTTGGGCCCCTGCCCCTCGTTGTCTTCCCAGTGCAGGATCCTGCGGGTCACGAAGCGGTAGACCGGCTTGCCGGTGCGGAACCACAGGTCGCGCACCCACGAGTGGCGCTTGAGCACGCGCCGCTCGACCGGGGTCAGGTGCGCGCGGCAGTACATGCGCTTGTGCTTGAGCAGGTGGCGCAGGTCCTCGCGGGCCAGCAGCCGCATCCAGCGCGAGCGCGGATTGCCACACACGGCGAGCTGGAAATCGATCAGGGCCGGGCTGCCATCCTCCAGCACCAGCCAGTTGGCTTCCTTGGCCAGGTCGTTGTGGACGATCCCCCGCCGGTGCAGCTGCTGCAGCAGGCGCCGGGCGGCGCGGAAGTAGGCCACGTCGCCGTGCGGGGGGCGCTGGTACATCGCGTCGCCGGCCATGAAGCTGCGGTCCAGCCAGCGCCCGTCCCAGCGCAGCAGGCGCGGGGTGGCCGGCATGTCGCCCAGCTGCTGCAGCGCCCGCGCCTCGCGCCGGGCCAGCCACCAGGCCGGCACCCGCAGCCACCATGGGGTGGCGGTGAGGTCACGGCGCACGAAGCGCTCGCCCCCCTGCCGCACCAGCAGGATGCGGCCGAAGCTGTCGGATTTCAGTGCGTTGCCGGTGCTGCCGTGAAGGTCGTCCATCGCCCCATTCTAGGGCGCCGGCGCGTGGGTCCGTTGCGGACCTCACTGAATCGTGACCGGATGGATGATGGCTTCGATGCGCACCGGAAGCCGACTGCGACGGGGCGGCCCCCTATAATTCCGCGATGAATTCCTGGATCGACGCCACGCTCGCATGGATCGCGGCCCATCCCGTGCTTGCTGGTGCGGTCATCTTCGCCATCGCGTTCTGTGACGCGGTAATCGTGCTGGGCGCCATCGTGCCCGCCCTGCCGCTGATGATCGCCGTGGGCGTGCTGATCGGCCTGGACGAGATTTCCGGCCCCTACGCAGTGGCCTGCGCGGCCGTGGGCGCCTTTGCCGGCGACGGCATCAGCTACTGGGTTGGCCGCCGCTGGGGCAACCGCCTGCGCGGGGTGTGGCCGTTCCGGCGCTACCCGCAGTTGCTGGACCGCGGCGAGCTGATGTTCCGCCGCAACGCGTTCAAGTCGATCCTGGTGGCGCGCTACGTCGGCGCGATCCGCCCGTTCGTGCCGGCCATTGCCGGCATCGCGCACATGCCCTTCCTGCGATACGCCAAGGCCAGCGCCGTGGCCTGCCTCTCCTGGGCGGTGCTGTTCCTGCTGCCGGGCTGGATGCTGGGCCAGGCCTATGACGCGGTGGCCGCGGTAGCCGGGCGGTTGTTCATGGTGCTGGCGCTGCTGGGCGTGGTCCTCGGCCTGGTGTGGGCGATCGTGCTGTACGGCTACCGCTGGTCGGCCGCGCGCATGGACAGCTGGCTGGCGCGACTGCTGGACTGGTCGCAGCGGCATCCGCTGCTGGGCCGCTACTCGGTGGCGGTGTTCGACCCGTCCCGACGCGAGTCGGTGCCGCTGGCGATGCTGGCGGTGATGCTGCTGGTGCTGGGCTGGGGCTGGTTCGCGCTGCTGATGGTGGTGCTGGCGCACGGCGAGCCGCTGGGCCTGGACCTGGCCGTGCACGAGGCGATGCTGGCCCTGCGCAACCCGCTGGCCGACTACCCGATGGCGGCGCTGGCCTCACTGGGCGACTGGCAGGTGCTGCTGCCGGCCACCGGTGCCGGCATGGCCTACCTGGCCTGGCGCCGGCGCTGGATGGCCGCCGCGCACTGGCTGGCGGCACTGGCCTTCGGCCTGGCCCTGACCAAGCTGCTGGGCACGACCATGCAGGTGGTGCGTCCGCCGGCAGCGAGCAGCGGTTTCGGCTTCCCGTCGGTGGCGGTGACCATGGCCACCATCACCTTCGGCTTCTTTGCCGTGCTGATCGCCCGCGAACTGCCCGGACGCACCCGCGTCTGGCCGTACATGGTCTCCGGCGGCGTGGTCGCGGTGATCGGCTTTGCCCGCCTTTACCTGGGCGCGCACTGGCTCAGCGATGTCATCGGCGGCATGTTGTTCGGCATCTTCTGGCTGCTGGTGCTGGGCGTCGCCTACCGCCGCCGCTTCAACCGCTCGTTCTGGATCAAGCCGGTGTCCTGGCTGTTCTACGGAGCGTTCGTGCTGGCTGGGCTGTGGTATGCCCCGCGCAACATCCCGCTGAAGCTGGCCAAGTTCGAGCCGGCGCCGCCGGCCGTGGTGCAGATCGATGCCGGGCAGTGGTGGAATGCCGACTGGCAGCAACTGCCCTCGCGCCGCAATGAATTCGACGACGACCAGCGCTGGCCGCTGGACGTGCAGCTGGCAGGTCCGCTACAGCCGCTGCGCGAGCAACTGGAAGCCCAGGGCTGGCGGGTGCAGCCGCAGGCCGGCTGGGAGCAGGCGTTGCTGATGCTGGATGCAACCCCGGACACCGACGACGTCCCGGTGCTGCCGGCCACGCTGGATACCCATGTCGAATCGCTGCTGCTGCTGCGCGATGGCGATGCCCCTGGCGAAAAATACGCGCTGCGGTTGTGGCCGGCGCCGGCGCAGCTCTCGCCGGGCGACACGCCGCTGTGGCTGGGCAGCGCGCAGACCCTGCGCTACCAGCGGCATTTCCGCCTGATCGGGCTGTGGCGGCCGCTGCGCGGGGTGGACCCGGCGCTCAATGCGGTGCTGCAGTCGCTGGGCGATCTGCCCCATCGCAGCGAGATCCATCCCGACACGCACATGCCGGTGCTGCTGATCCGCAGCGACGCAAGCGCCCCGGAGTAAACGAAAGGGCGCCGTGCGTGCCCTGCGCTCAGCCCGGCATCCAGTCCAGCAGGTGTTCCAGGCGCTGGTGCGGGTCGTCTTCCTGCAGCAGCAGCAGGCGCTGCTCCTCATCCAGCGGCAGCAGCTCGGCCAGCCGCCAGCCAACCCATGCTGCCTGCTCGAACTGCGCCGGACCGGCACTGGCGAACTCGCCGCCGGCCTGTTCGAGGATGCGTTCCAGCAGGGTGCCCAGCAGCGCATGCTCGGGCCGCAGCTCGTCGTCGCTGTCGGGCTCGCGCCACTGCACCTCGCCCACCACCAGGCCGTTGTCACGCACGCGGGTGCGCTCGACATGGAAACGGCGGCCGCCGCGCAGGCGCAGTACCAGCACGCCGTCGGCGCCGACGTCGAAATCCTCGATCCGCGCTTCCACGCCCCACGCGGCTGGCGTGGCCGGCGCGCCGACCTCTTCGCCGTCGAGGATCAGGCACACGCCAAAGCCGCTGCCCTGGCGGCCACACTCGCGCACCAGGTCCAGGTAGCGGCTCTCGAACACGCGCAGCCCCAGTGCGGCCCCGGGGAGCAACGCGCCATGCAGGGGGAACAGCGGCAGGGTCTGCGGAAGGCTCATCGGCACGAAAGCAAAGCGGAAACAGGGAGGCGATGGTAACGCAGCCCACCCATCGGGCCAGGGCAGGCGCACTGTCCCGTCGTTGCCTCAGCGTTGCGCGTGCTGCAGCAGCGCGAGGAAGCGCCGCGGTGCATCGTCGAAGCCACCGTTGGACATGAACACCACGAGGTCACCCGCTTGCACCTGTGCCTGCAGCCGCGCCAGCAGCGTGTCGGTATCGGCCACTGCCATGGCATCACCACGCACCGCGTCGATCACCTTCGCCGCATCCCACGGCAGTTCCGGCCGCGCCAGGAACACCACCGCATCGGCGATATCCAGCGAAGGCGCCAGCGCATCGGCGTGCGCGCCCAGCCGCATCGAGTTGCTGCGCGGCTCCATCGCCACCACGATCCGCGACTGGCCGATGCGCGCACGCAGGCCCTCAAGCGTGGTGTGGATGGCGGTCGGATGGTGGGCGAAGTCGTCGTAGATGGTGATGCCGCTGGCCTGGCCAATCACTTCCATGCGCCGCTTGACGCTGTGGAAACCGGCCAGCGCAGGCGCCACTGCGGCAACATCCACACCCATGGCATGCACCGCCGCCAGCGCGGCCAGGCCGTTGAGCACGTTGTGCCGGCCCAGCAGCGACCACTGCACCGTGGCTACTTCCGCGCCGCGATGCAGGACGGCGAAGGCGCTGCCGTCCTCGTTGACCAGCCGCGCACTCCACTCCATCGACACATCGAAGCCGAAGCGTTCGACCGGGGTCCAGCAGCCCATCGCCAGCACTTCGGCCAGGCGCTCGTCCTCGCCATTGACGATCAGGCGGCCGCGGCCGGGCACGGTGCGCACCAGATGGTGGAACTGGCGCTGGATCGCGGCCACGTCCGGGAAGATGTCGGCGTGGTCGTATTCGAGGTTGTTGAGGATCGCCACCAGCGGGCGGTAGTGCACGAACTTGCTGCGCTTGTCGAAGAATGCGGTGTCGTACTCGTCGGCCTCGACCACGAACTCGCGGCCCTGGCCGATCCGCGCCGAAACGCCGAAGTCCTCAGCCACGCCACCGATCAGGAAACCCGGTTCGCGCCCGGCCGCCTGCAGCAGGAAGGCCAGGATCGTGGTCGTGGTGGTCTTGCCATGGGTGCCGGCCACCGCCAGCGTGTCACGCCCGGGCAGCACCTTTTCCGACAGCCACTGCGCACCGGAGGTATAGCGCCGGCCTGCATCGAGCACGGCCTCGACCGCGGGGTTCCCGCGCGACAGCGCGTTGCCGACCACCACTTCCTCGCAACCAGCGGAGATGTGTTCCGGCGAATAGCCCTGCTTGAGGGAAATACCCAGCCGCTCGAGCTGGGTGGACATCGGCGGGTACACCGCCTGGTCACTGCCTTCGACCTGGTAGCCCAGTTCGCGCGCCAGGGCGGCCACGCCACCCATGAAGGTTCCGGCAATGCCGAGGATGTGGATCGTGCTCATGCGCCTGATTGTCGCCGATGCGCCGGCGCAGCGGTACGTGCGCGGTGGCCGGGACTACGCCTGTGCGGGAACATTCGCCGGGCGCTGTCGGGGAAACCCCGATAGCCAAGCCTGAACAGGTCCGTAGAATGTGCGCCGTGCCAGCCGCAGCACCCCCGATTGGTCCTACTCCCCAAGAGGCCATCCCCACGGGAGCTCACGCTGCGGGGCCCTGAGCAAGCCCTCAAGCTGGTATCAACGCGTCATACGCGCCTGCCGGATCCGGTCGCAACGACCGGGTCCGGTTTTTTTTGCCCGGAATCTTTCGGCCGGTACGGGCCGGCGCATTGCACGGCGGCCTGCGCAGCCCGCACCGCCAGGCGGCACGGACTGTGGAGGCCTCAGCGCTTGATTGCCGCCAGGATGCGGGCCAGCACTTCGTCCAGTGAACCCACGCCGTCGATCTTGGCCAGGGTGCCGCGGTCTTCGTAGAAGCCGATCACCGGGGCGGTGGAGTCGTTGTACACCTGCAGGCGCTTGCGCACCGACTCGGGGTTGTCGTCCTCGCGGCCTTCGGCCTTGGCGCGACCGGCAATGCGCTCGACCAGCAGCTCGGTGGCCACGTCCAGCTGCACCACGGCATCCAGCGGCTGGCCGATCTTGGCCAGCAGGCCGTCCAGCGCGTTGGCCTGGGCCACGTTGCGCGGATAACCGTCGAGGATGAAACCCTTGGCGACGTCATCGCGACCCAGGCGCGATTCCAGCATGCCCAGCAGGATGTCGTCGGACACCAGGTCACCACGTGCCATCACTTCCTTGGCCTGCAGGCCAAGCTCGGTGCCGGCGGCCACTTCGGCGCGCAGCAGGTCACCGGTGGAAATGTGCGGAATCTGCAGTTGTTCCTTCAGGCGGGTCGCCTGAGTTCCCTTGCCCGAACCGGGCGGCCCCAACAGAACCAATCGCATTCCTGACTCCCAATGTGGAAAAAAACCGGAGGGGACAACGCGCGGGACTGAGGAGACCGTCACGCTGCACCGCAATAAGCGCAGCTTACCGCATCCGCATAATGTCCCGCTTGTCCCCCCACCCAACGGAGCGCCCCGCGATGTCCCAAGGCACCCTGCTCTACGCCCAGTCCGGTGGCGTTACCGCCGTGATCAATGCTACTGCCGCGGCCGTGATCGGCGAGGCCCGCGCCCGCAAGGTCAAGGTCCTGGCCGCACGCAACGGCATTCTCGGGGCCCTGCGTGAAGACCTGATCGATACCTCGCGCGAAACGGCCGCCACCATTGCCGCGCTGGCACACACCCCGGGCGGCGCCTTTGGTTCGTGTCGCTACAAGCTCAAGTCGCTGGACGAGGACCGGTCCCGGTACGAGCGGCTGCTGGAGGTGTTCAAGGCCCACGACGTGCGCTGGTTCCTCTACAACGGCGGCAACGACTCGGCCGATACCGCATTGAAGGTCTCGCAGCTGGCCAAGGCATTCGGCTATCCGCTGTCGTGCATCGGCGTGCCCAAGACCATCGACAACGACCTGGCCGTGACCGATGCCTCGCCCGGCTTCGGCTCGGCGGCCAAGTACACCGCCGTGTCGGTGCGCGAGGCCGCGCTGGACGTGGCCGCGATGGCCGACACCTCGACAAGGGTGTTCGTCTACGAGGCGATGGGCCGGCACGCCGGCTGGCTGGCGGCGTCGGCCGGGCTGGCCGGGGAAGGTCCGGACGAGGCCCCGCACATCATCCTGCTGCCCGAGCGCGCGTACGACGAGGCGCGCTTCCTGGCCAGGGTGAAGGACGTCGTCGACCGCGTCGGCTACTGCGTGGTCGTGGCCAGCGAGGGCATCCAGACCGCAGACGGAAAGTTCGTCGCCGATGCCGGCGGTGGCAAGGATTCCTTCGGCCACACCCAGCTCGGCGGCGTGGCCTCGCAGCTGGCTGCCCGGGTCAAGGACGCGCTGGGCTTCAAGGTGCACTGGGCCCTGCCCGACTACCTGCAGCGCTCCGCCCGCCACATCGCCTCGAAGACCGACTGGGAGCAGGCGCAGGCGGTGGGCAAGGCGGCGGTGCAGTTCGCGCTCAAGAGCCAGAACGCGGTGATGCCGGTGATCGTGCGCACCTCCGACGCGCCCTACCGCTGGAAGATCGAGGCCGCGCCGCTGACCAGGGTCGCCAACCACGAGAAGAAGCTGCCGGCCGGCTTCATCCGCAAGGATGGCTTTGGCATCACCGAGCGTGCGCGCAGCTACCTACAGCCGCTGATCCGCGGTGAGGCGCCGCTGCCCTACGGCCGCGACGGCCTGCCGCGCTACGTGCAGCTGAAGAACGTCGGGGTGGCGAAAAAACTGCCCGCCTGGGAAGGCTGAGCAAGCGCAGAAATGTGACGAGGGTAGAGGCCACCCATGGACGTGGGGCCTAGAATCAGCGCCGGCCGACAGGACACGGCCGGCCGCCGACCCGACCTCCGCAACCTGCGGAACGCATACAAGGACCGTATCGATGAAGCGCAATGCGCTGTTTTCCGTGATGCTGCTCGCTGCAGCTCCGTCCGTCTTCGCCAATACCTGCGAAAGCAGTTTCCAGAAGAAGGGCAACCCGATCACCGGCACCACCTACACCGCCTCGGTGAGCCACCAGGACCTGACCGTGGCCAACGCCATTGGCCAGATGCGGGTGATCGCCAAGAACGCGAACATGGACGTGGTGAGCGAAGACGTGGAGGCCGGCGCGATGCTGATCGAGGAGCCGCAGACCGCGACCCGCCGCTCGGTGCCGATGATCGTCACCGCCACCCACGACGCCGGGCTCGGCACCGTGGGCATGATGGTCAAGCTCAGCCCAGGCGCGGTGGCGCGTGCCGACGGGGTCCGTGCCGAGATGTGCAGGTTGCTGGGGCAGGTGCAACCGGGCCGAGCCGGTGCGCAACTGGCGGCCAGCACGCCGAAAGCGTCGACGGTGAACATCAGCGCCGCCACCTTCGCCAACCAGCTGCGTACCCAGCACAAGGAAAACCCGGCGGCGATCGAGCCGCGCTACAAGGGCAAGACCTACGCGATCAGCGGTCGCGTCACCGGCGTGCTCAAGAGCGGCGGCACCTACAACGCCGGTTTCGACGTGGGTGGACGCACGGCGGTCGATTTCGAAACGGTTTCGATCACCTGCGCCTTCGCCCCCAGCCAGGCGGCCTATGCACTGGCGCTGCGTCCCAGCGAGCGGGTGAACCTGGTCGGCGTGGTCGACTACTACAACCAGATCGACCGGGTGTTGTGGCTGAAGGACTGCAAGGGCGGCTGACAGCTACTGCGCTACCCCAGGGCCCGGACGATGTCGTTGTCCGGGCCTTTTTGTTGCCCCCATCAACGGCAGGCCTTGCCTTCCAGCGTGAGCTTCGCGGCATACAGCGGCACCTTGGGCATGGCGCCGGCGGCGGCCTGCTGCCTGGCTTCTTCCAGATAGATGCGTGCCTGCCCCTGGCCATCGAGCTTGGGCGCCTGCTGCACCGGCAGGCGCCAGACCCGCACCACCGCCTGCTGCGACGGGCAGGTCGCACGGGGCACGCGGATCACGTCGTTGAGCTTCCAGCCCTTCGCCTCGCTGGGCCTGGCCTTGTCAAAATCCACGAACCTTGCGCGTGCCTGGCACTGCTCGCTGGTACGCACGGCGCTGTAGCGATATGGATTGCCGGCCTCGCCGGTGAACACTCCTTCCAGGCGCGCGCAGGCTTCCGGAATCTGCCGCAGCGTGTGGACCACGCCGTCGGCCTGCGCGCTGGCAGCCGGGCGCTGCATCTCCGGCACCTGGGCCGCCACCGGGGCGGCCAGCGGCAACAGGACCAGGCTCAACAGGGAACGAGGGGACATGGCGGCACTCCTGACCATCGGGTGTCCCACCCTGCCAGCGGCGATCTGAACCGGCCGCCAAGGCGCAACCCCGGTGCTGCAGCGCGGCGCACATCCCTGCGCACCAATCAACGTGCGCTGCGTGACGCATCGCACGCGCACGTGCTGGCGGCTGCGCAGGCTTTGCCCGCATACTCGCCGCACCAGGGATTGCTGAACACCGCCACACGCTTGAAGACCGGGCACGGTCTGAACGGGTTGGTCATCGGTTGCAGCCCGTAGTGCCCGCCGTGGAGAGATTCATCCGTCGCTGGATGTCATCCATCACCCGGGAGGGGACATGCTGGAACGTTACGGACTTCCGCTGGCGCTGCTGTGCGCCATCGTCGCCATTGTCTACGGCATCATTTCGGCCCGCTGGGTATTGCGCCAACCCGCCGGCAACCCACGCATGCAGGAGATCGCCGCCGCCATCCAGGAAGGCGCGCGCGCCTACCTCAACCGCCAGTACCTCACGATCGCCATTGCCGGCGCCGTGCTGTTCGTCCTCGTGGGTCTGTTCCTGAGCTGGTATACCGCCATCGGCTTCGCGCTCGGCGCGGTGCTGTCCGGCGCCGCCGGCTACATTGGCATGAACGTGTCGGTACGCGCCAACGTGCGCACGGCCGAGGCCGCCAACCGCGGCTTGGGTGCGGCGATGGACGTGGCGTTCCGCGGTGGTGCGATCACCGGGATGCTGGTGGTCGGACTGGGCCTGCTGGGCGTGGCCGGCTACTTCTGGGTGCTGCAGCGGATGGGACTGGCGCTGGCCGACAACCTGCACGCACTGGTGGGGCTGGCCTTCGGCTCGTCGCTGATCTCGATCTTCGCGCGCCTGGGTGGCGGCATCTTCACCAAGGGCGCGGACGTCGGCGCGGACCTGGTCGGCAAGGTCGAGGCCGGCATTCCCGAGGACGATCCGCGCAACCCCGCGGTGATCGCCGACAACGTCGGTGACAACGTCGGCGACTGCGCCGGCATGGCCGCCGACCTGTTCGAGACCTACGCGGTCACGGTGATCGCCACGATGCTGCTGGGCGGGCTGATGCTCGAGCAGATCGGGCCCAACGCGGTGCTGTATCCGCTGGTGCTGGGCGGCGTGTCGATCATCGCCTCGATCATCGGCGCGTTCTTCGTCAAGGTAAAACCGGGCGGCTCGATCATGGGTGCGCTGTACAAGGGCGTGATCGTCTCCGGCGTGCTGGCGGCCATCGCATTCTGGCCGGTGACCACGCAGCTGATGGCCGGCTCGAGCTACGGTGCATTGAACCTGTATCTTTGCGCGCTGATCGGGCTGGTGCTGACCGGGTTGATCGTATGGATCACCGAGTACTACACCGGCACCCAGTACAAGCCGGTGCAGCACGTGGCTGCCGCCTCCACCACCGGCCACGGCACCAACATCATTGCCGGCCTCGGCGTGTCGATGAAGTCCACCGCGCTGCCGGTGGTGGCGGTCTGCGCGGCGATCTGGTTCGCGCACCTGCACGGCGGCCTGTATGGCATCGCCATCGCCGCCACCGCGATGCTGTCCATGGCCGGGATGATCGTGGCGCTGGATGCCTACGGCCCGATCACCGACAACGCCGGCGGCATTGCCGAGATGAGCGAACTGCCGCCGGCGATCCGCGACATCACCGATCCGCTGGATGCAGTGGGCAACACCACCAAGGCGGTGACCAAGGGCTATGCGATCGGCTCGGCAGCCCTTGCCGCGCTCGTCCTGTTCGCCGACTACACCCACAACCTGCAGGCCAGCAATCCCGGCGAGGTCTTTGCCTTCGACCTGTCCGACCACACCGTGATCATCGGCCTGCTGATCGGCGGACTGATCCCCTACCTGTTCGGCGCGATGGCGATGGAGGCGGTGGGCCGGGCCGCCGGTGCGGTGGTGGAAGAGGTCCGCCGCCAGTTCCGCGAGATCCCCGGGATCATGCAGGGCACCGGCAAGCCGCGGTACGACCGCGCGGTGGACATGCTGACGAAGTCGGCGATCCGCGAAATGATCCTGCCCTCGCTGCTGCCGGTGGTGGTGCCGGTGGTGGTGGGCCTGCTGCTCGGGCCCCGGGCGCTGGGCGGCCTGCTGATCGGCACCATCGTCACCGGCCTGTTCGTGGCGATCTCGATGACCACCGGCGGCGGCGCCTGGGACAACGCCAAGAAGTACATCGAGGACGGCCACCACGGCGGCAAGGGCAGCGAGGCGCACAAGGCCGCGGTCACCGGCGACACCGCCGGCGATCCGTACAAGGACACCGCCGGCCCCGCGATCAATCCGCTGATCAAGATCATCAACATCGTGGCCCTGCTGCTGGTACCGCTGCTGTGACCGGGCGGCTCCCCGCCGGCGGGTGGCGGGGAGCCTGCCAAAAACTGAATGGGCGAGGTCCTGCGACCAATGACGTAGCTGGCTTTGGTGCGCCGCAAAACCGGGCATCGTAGAATGGCGGACTTTTCCAATAGAAAGTTCGGAGCAGGCGCATGGGTCTGGAACTCGTATCCCCGGGCAAGAACCCGCCGGATGAAATCAACGTCATCATCGAGATCCCGAAGGATTCGGAGCCGGTGAAGTACGAAGTGGACAAGGAATCGGGCGCGATCTTCGTCGACCGCATCCTCTCCACCCCGATGCGCTACCCGTGCAACTACGGCTACGTGCCCAACACCCTGTGCGGCGACGGCGACCCGGCCGACGTGCTGGTGGTGCTGCCGCTGCCGCTGGTCCCGGGCTCGGTGGTCCGTTGCCGTCCGGTCGGCGTGCTGAAGATGAGCGACGAGGCCGGCAGCGACGAGAAGATCCTGGCCGTGCCGATCGCCAAGATCTTCAGCGGCTATGCCCACGTCGAGGACATCAGCCAGGTGTCCAGCCACTGGCTGGAGCGCATCGGCCACTTCTTCGAGCACTACAAGGACCTGGAGAAGGGCAAGTGGGTCAAGGTCGAAGGCTGGGGCGGCGCCGAGGAGGCCAAGCGCATCCTCATCGAGGCCAACAAGACCTACAAGGCCAGCCTGGCCTGAGCCCCGTCAGGCCAGCCCCGGGCTGGCCTGGCAAGATCGGGGTCACGTTTCAGGCGTGTCCCCGATGACCTTTCGGCGGGCATTGGCTACATTTCATGCAGCATTCCGGCCCGCAGTCCGGCCGGCGATATCGGGGAAAGTGTCTTGCGTATTCTGCTTGTCGGCGACGAGGCCAGCCTGCCGGCTGACCTGATCGATTACATCGGTGACCTGGGTGACGAATGGCAGGTACAGCGGGTTGCCGATGGCAACGGCGCCATCGCCACCATCGCGTCCAGCCCGGTCGATGCGGTCATCACCGCCCCCCACCTGCCTGACCTGACTGCCGCCACCCTGCTCGGCCAGATCCGCACACTGCGCCCGGAAACCATCCGCATCGCGCTGATCGACGCGGACAGCAGCACCCGCCCGCCGCCGGCGCGGATCATCGGCGTGGCCCACCGCTTCCTGCCGCTGCCGCTGAGCCCGGAAGTGCTGCTCGACGCACTGACCAGCCTGGAAGAGCTGCGCGAGCTGTTGGACAGCCCGCACCTGCGCACCTCCATCGGCCGCATCGAGAAGCTGCCCTCGCCGCCGCACCTGTACCTCAGCCTCAAGCACGCGCTGGAAGAGGACGAGAACTGCGACACCGCCAGGATCGCCGACCTGATCGCCGGCGACCCGGGCGTCGCGGCCAAGGTGCTGCAGCTGTCCAATTCCGCGTTCTTCAACACCGGCCGTTCGATCACCGACCTGCGCGCGGCCGTGACCCGTCTGGGCCTGTCCACCTTGCGCGACCTGGTGCTGGCCAGCGAGGTGTTCTCCGGCCAGTCGCTGTCCAACGCCGAGCGCAATGCGCTGCAGATGCGCGCCCTGGCCGCTTCGCGCATGGCGGGCAAGCTGCTGCCGGCCTCCAGCGCTGACCTCGGTGCCACCGCCGCGCTGTTGGCCGACATCGGCCTGCTGCTGCCGGGCGTGCGCAACGAACGCGAACCGCAGGTGGCCGGTGACGACCGCCCGGGCCACGCCGAGGCCGGTGCCTACCTGCTGGGCCTGTGGGGACTGCCAATGCCGATCATCGAGGCCGTGGCCTTCCAGATGCAGCCGCAGCGCTCCAACCTGCGCAGTTTCTGGGTCACCGGTGCCGTCCACGTCGCCACGGCGCTGGTCTCCGGTGCTGCGGTCAACGAGGAATACCTGGCCAAGGTCGGGATGCTGCCCAAGCTCGATGCCTGGCGCGAGCAGGCTGCCGCGCTCAGCGGCCTCGCGCTCGAAGCCTGATACCCCCCGGGGGCACCTGCTGCCCCCGCATGCCTCACGCCGGCCTTGGCCGGCGCTGCTGTAATCCAGCCTGACACCCAGCTGCCGCCCCAAGGCGCCACGGCTGTGGCTGTGCTGCCACCGTCCTTCGTCTGCCTGCTCCGCTGCCGGACAATCCGCTGCGGGCTTCCCGTGTGCATTGAGCGTGCGGGTGACCAAGCGCTCGTCCGGTCCCTCCAAGCTCTCCCGCACCGAATCCTGCTGAGGCGTGGACCACGCGTTGCGTGGTGGGTGCGCAGGCCACGCAGCGCCACTGCCCCACGCACACGCTGACGGCCCAGACACCACGCCGCAGGTCATCGCAAACCACGCGCATGAAAAAAGGCGGGCCTTGCGGCCCGCCCTTCTGTTACTCAGTTCACGCTTCGATGGATCAGAAGCGCTGGGTGTACTTCATGTAGATGAAGCGACCGATGTCGAAGCCGCCGTAGTAGGCGAAATCGCTGTTCGGAGCCGAGTACTGCAGGGCACCGCGGTGATCGAACACGTTGTTGGCGCCAACCGCGATGGTGGCGTTCCACGGAGCCTGCCAGTTGACCTGCAGGTCGTGGAAGGTGTTCGAGCCGGTGGTGCGCACCGGATCCCACTCGCCGTTGGCGTAGCGGTTCGGCTGGTCGCACCAGCCGTCATCCAGCGTGATGCAGCCTTCCTTCATGCCCGAGTAGTAACGCGCGGTGTAGTTCACACCGAAGTCACCCAGCGACCAATTCACGCCCAGGTTGGAACGCACGCGGAAGATGCCCGGCGAACCGACGCTGCCGATGGTGATGTCTTCGCCAGCGGCGTTCTGGTTGGCTTCGTCGTACTTGGCGGTGTAGGTGGTCTGCCAGTCGATGCTGAACTGGCCGAACGAGGTTTCCGGCAGACGGTACTTCACGCCCAGGTCGTAGCCCTCGGTCTCCATCTGGCCCAGGTTGGCCAGGCCGTAGAACAGCTGGGAGACGTGACCGTCGGCAGCACGCACGATGCCTTCGCAGCGGGCGGAATTGCCGAGCACGTAGCAGTCGCGCAGGATGCGGTCGACGCTGTCGGAGATGATCATGTCCTTGATCTGGTAGTTGAACCAGTCAAGCGAGATGTCCAGGCCATCGACGAAACGCGGGCTCCACACCAGACCCACGGTCTTGCTCTTGGAGGTTTCCGGCAGCAGGTTCGGGTTCGAGCCAGAGATGAACTGGTCCGGGGTCTGGCACGGCCACGAGGTGCACGGCACGTAGCCCTGGCCCAGCTGCACGTAGGTCGGCGCAACGCCGGCGGCGGTACAGGCGGCATTGCCAGCCACGCTGCCCGGGACGCCGACGGAGCACGGATCGGTGAACTTCTCGAAGGAAGCACCGATGCCGCCGTACAGGTTGTCGATCGACGGCGCACGGAAGCCCTCGGCGTAGGTGCCGCGCACCAGCAGGTCGTCGGTCGGACGCCAGGTGATGCCGAACTTGCCGTTGGTGGTGTCACCGAAGTTGCTGTAGTCCGAGTAACGGCCGGCAACGTTGACGGTCAGTTCCTTGGCGAAGGCCACGTCGGCCAGCACCGGGATGTTCAGCTCGAGGTAAACCTCGTCCAGCTCGTACTTGCCGGCGGTGGTGGTGGCGGCCAGGCCGGTGAACTCACCCGACTGGGCGAAGGCATCCGGCACGTAGCGGCCGTCTTCCTCGCGGTGCTCCACACCGATGGCGAAGCCCAGTTCGCCGGCCGGCAGGCTCACGATCGAACCTGCCAGGTCAGCGGTGAGGCTGGTGGTCTTGGTGGTGCCGGTGGTGGTGTAGATCGGGAACAGGAAGTTCTGCAGGTCCGGATCAGCCAGCGAGCCGGCGCCAGCCACGCCGTACGGCAGCAGCGGGTTCCAGGCGTAGCAGCCGTCGATCGGATCGGCAGCGGTGCCGCAGCGGGCCACGCCGTTGCCGTCGACGAAGGATTCGCCCAGGGCCTGGCGGGCGGCGATCAGGCTCATGTCGCCGCGGTTGGACTTGGTGGTCTGGTTGCGGTTCCACAGCGCGCCGACGTTCCAGTCGAAGGTCTTGCCGGCGGCCTCGAAGTAGCCGCTCAGGCTCGGGGCGAAGCGGACGGTCTTCATCTGGCTGTCGGTGGTGCGCGGCACTTCCCACAGGCGACGACGGAAGCTGACGTCGCTGCCGATCGGGTTGAACGCGCTGTCAGCCGACAGCGGGGTCTCGAAGGAACCCGACTGGTACGGATAACCGGCGATCTGCTGCTCGGTGTTGCGCTCGTTGTACAGGATGTCGGCGTTGAAGGTGATGGCGTCGGTGAGGTCGTAGTTGCCGTTGACGTACAGCGACTTACGCTCGATACCGGTCTGCAGCATCATCTGCTGGTTGGAGTTGGCGTACTCGGCCGGGGTCAGCGGGTGGTAATCGGCCGGGTTGGTTGGATCGCCGTTCGGGTTCAGGGTGCACCATGCGGTGGCACCGCCGGCGCCGCACGGGCCGCTCCACGAGCCGTTCTGGCTCACCGGGCTCCAGTCATCCGGGGTCGAGTTCGGACCCAGGCCGCCGTCGCGCGAGAACCAGCGGTCCTTGGCGAACACCGGGTCCTGCTTGGAGTATTCGGCCGACAGGGTCACGCCGCCGCGCTCGCCTTCCGCACCGAGGGTGAACGAGTACTGGGTGGTGTCGCCGTCGCCTTCGCCGTACTGGCCGACGTAGACCTGGGCTTCAGCACCGTCGAAGCGCTTGCGGGTGATCACGTTGACCACGCCGGCGATGGCGTCCGAACCGTAGATGGCCGAGGCGCCGTCCTTCAGGATCTCGATGCGCTCGATGGCCGACATCGGGATCTGGCTCAGGTCCTGGTAGCCGCCGGTGGTGGCGCCCAGGCGCTTGCCGTTCATCAGAACCAGGGTGCGGTTGGCGCCCAGGTTGCGGATGTCGATGTAGTAGCCGCCCACGTTCTCGCCCGAGGCCAGGGCTTCAGCGCGCGAGATCGCCGGGGAGCCGGCCGAGGTCAAGTTCTGCAGCACGTCGGCAACGCTGGTGAAGCCCTGCTGTTCCAGAGCCTCGCGGTTCAGCGTGAGGATCGGCTGCTGGGTTTCCATGTTGGCGCCGCGGATGCGCGAACCGGTGACCTCGATACGGTCCAGGTCGGTGGTCGCCTTGGCTTCCTGCGCGGAAGCGAACGCCGGGGTCAGCGCGATCGCGATACCAGCGGGCAGCAGGCCCATCCGCACTGCGGGAGTACGAAACTTCATCAATCTCTCCAGTTACGTTAGTGGTGTGTTAAACACCCCTGAACGTTACGTTCGGCCGGCAGCGCTGGTTTTGCGGGAGTCGCCCTTAGACTTTGCCGACTCTGGCGGCAGGTTTGCGGCCGCAGCATCGCGGTAGCGGCTGGCCGTCGTCCCGAAGTGCGCACGGAACGCACGCGCGAAACTGCAGCAGTTGTCAAAGCCACTGGCCGAGGCAACTTCGCCGATCATCATGTCGGTATCGCGCAGCAGTTGCGCCGCGCGCTCCAGGCGCAGGCGCGCCGACAACGCCTGCGGGCTTTCCTCGTAGAGGCTCTGGAACGTCTTGGAGAGATACCAGCTGGAGAAGTTGGCCAGCTCGGCCAGTTCGCCGATGCGGACCACGCGGTGGCTGTTGCCTTCCAGATAGAGGCGGGCGCGTTGCATGCGGCCGAACACCTGGCGCTTGCGGCTGCGCGAACGCCCCGGGCAGCGCTGCACCGAATCCAACAGCTCACGCTGCAGCGAGGCGAGGTGCAGCAGGATCGGGCGCAGCGACTGCGTGCCCGAATCGGGCTGGGCTCCGTCACGCCACAGCCGCAGGGCGACACGCGCCTCGTGGCGCGTGGTCCTGCCGCGGCCGGCATACAGACCGCAATCGGCCAGTTCGCCCAGGGTGCGCAGCGCCTCGGCATTGAGACTGACGCCGATGCACAGGCCGTCACGACCGGCCTGCACCAGCGGGCGGGATTCCTTCTCGAAGGCGATCCACTCGCCGCGGTGCAGGCGGAACTTTCCTTCCTTGGCCTCGACCCACGAGCTGCCGCGCAACTGCAGCCACACGGTGAAGGCCGCGCCGGAGGTCTGCAGGCTGCCGAGCCGGGCCGCGCCCATGCAGGCACTGACCGCACCCTCGTCGACGCGATGGTCCAGGGAAAGGGACTGGCCACGATCGGCCCAGAACAACTGACGCATGAAAACCTCGGCTTTGCCATTGCAGGCCGGAGGTTTTGCCGGATCAGGTCGCTGGAATCAGGATGTCCTCACGAGATCGCCACGAATTCTCACCGAGGCCAATCCGAAAGAATCACGAATTGTCTTTTTTCAACAGTGGCAACCACTTGGAGAAGCCGGACAGCAGTACGCGGGGCTCCTGCTGGACCTCCATCACCGCGATGTCGGTGCCGTCGGCCGGGGCCATGGCCACATACAGCGACTGGCCGTCCGGGGCGGCACTGAAGCCATTGCTCGAACTCAGCCGCGTGCTGTCCAGACAGCGGGTCGACGCCGGCCCACTCAGGAGGCTGAACTGGCTGGCGCACTCACCCTGCGTGGACAGATACGCTACCTGCGCATCAGGCAGCAGCGCCCAGGTCCGGTAACGCCAGCGGGTCGGCAGGGCCGGATCCAGAACCTGCACGCTGGCCGCATCCAGATCAGGGGCGACCTGCCAGAGTCCGCCCGCGGGACGGGTGAACAGCACCCGGTCGCGGACCCGGTCGAACTGGGCCTGGGTGACCCCCTCGAGCACCGCGAGCCGGCGCCACGGGGTCACGCTGCGGTCGAAAAGGACCAGGCGCGTGCCCATGCGCCCGTCACCGCCCTGCTCCACCACAAGCAGCTCGTTCTCGCGCGCGCCGTAGATCGCCTGCAGCGGCACCTCCGACGGCACCGGCAGGGTCGTCGCCTGGCCGCTGTCCGGGGCAACCTCGTGGATCAGCGGCCGGTCGTGGCGGTCACGCCCGGTGAGCAGCAGGTGCCTGCTGTCCGGCGACCAGGCCGGCGGCTGCCGGGTCTCGGGAACCACGCCTTCGATCATGCGTACGGTGTCGGGCTGCCCAGGCCGTCCCCACCACAGCGCCACCACACCGGAACGGTCCGAAGTAAACGCCAGTTGCTCGCCGTCGGGCGAAACCATCGGCTGGGTGTCGCGGCCGGAGGACGGGAACAGGCGCTCGGCCGGACCGCCCCCCAGGGGCACGCGGTACAGCCCGAAATGCGGCTGCCGGTGCACGAAGGTCAGCACGTTGTGTGCACGCGACACGGCCGGCATCTGTGCATCGTCGATGCCGAGGTCGCGCAGGGTGCGGGTACCCACGTCCAGCCGGTACAGGCGCGCCTCGCTGTCCACGCGCCGACCGAACACGATTGCCCCGTCCGGCAGCCAGCTCCAGCCACGGATCTCGGCGGCATCCTCGGTCAGCGGCTCGGCCTGGCCACCTGTAACGGGCATCCACCACAGGGTGCCGAGCTGCGGATTGCGGACGAAGCCTATGTGCCGTCCGTCCGGGGAGAAGCGCGGCGCGTAGTCGAAGTCGCCATCACCGATCGGGTAGTCCAGCGCAGTCCAGCGCCCGGAGGCGATGTCCAGCAAGCGGATGCCGCGGCTGGCGTCGGCGCCGGTCATGGTGCCGAACACCAGGCCGTCGCCCGCCGGGGTCCAGTCAAAGCTGAGCATCTCGGTGCCGTCGCAGGACACCGCGCGACGCGGGGCGCCGCCAGTGGCACTGACAATCAGTACCTCGCAGCTGCCCTGCGGTCCAAACCGGGCGAAGGCGATCTGACGGCCATCCGGCGACCAGGCCGGGAACCGGTCCATATGCCCCGGCGGCGGGACGACCAGCCGGCGTGCGGGCACATTGCCCGTGGCCTGCAGGTGGATGGTGCTGGTCCCGCTCCCGGGCTCCTCGGTCGCGTAGGCGACCAGCGAACCATCGGGCGACACGGTCGGATTGACCTCGAAACCGGGCGAGGCGGTGATCAGCCGGTAGGGTCGCCCGGGGCTGCCGACCACGCGCGGACCTTCCGCGGTGCGCGCCGCACTGGCTCCGGCGTCGCGCTGCCATAGCAGCCAGCCCATGCCCAGCGTCGCGCACAGCAGCACCACGATCACCAGCGCGGGCAGGTACTGTCTTGCCCGGCGAGCGCGCCTGCCGGCCACGGGAGCTGCCGGCTGAGTGGGAACCGTCACCGGCTCCGCTGCTGGCGCGGTTTCAACCGGCATGGAGGCCGCCACCGGTTCGTCCAGCCACTGCACCGGTGCCAGCAGCCGGTAACCGGTCTTGGCGATGGTCTCGATATAGGGTGCTTCTTCGCCGGCGGCAAAGGCCTTGCGGAGCTGGGTGACAGCCTGGGTCAGCACATCGTTGGTCGGCGCGGTGCCGGCCCAGACCCCGGCGAACAGTTCCTCGCGCGTCACCACCCGGCCTTCGGCACGCACCAGCGCCAGGAGCACGCCCAGCGCCTTGGGCGTGATGCGGTGCGGACGGCGGGCATTGGGTGCGTGTACCTCGCGTGCGGAGAGCACGACGATGCATTGGCCAATGGCGATCCTGTCGGACATCTGAGGATCTTGTTGGTTCAGGGGCATTCCACGTACACGGGATCGTAGGCCTGGCGGGAACGGATCAGTCGCCACACTCGGCAAAAAGGCCAAGCGCAAAAGGCAAATGAATCCCAGGGGCCGAATACTAGCCTAGGCCATGTTAACCGTGCCCTTAGCACGGTAGACACCAGGCTCTCTCTCGCCGAAGCATTCAATATAACTGCGACACGATTCGCGCCTCCGGGCGCGATTTTTTGTCTGCTTTCCGGCGCTTCGGCGCTGCCGTCACGCACAGGCCTTGTTCCGCCGGCGTTCCGCAGAAGGCGCGGCTACCCGGATGAGCGCACAGGGCAAACCGCCACCCCATCACGGATGGAACGCTGTAAACCGCAGCACTGCTACGACGTGGCGGCTGCCGGACTGGCTCCCGTGCCGCTCAGCGCGCCCCGGCCCGGTACGGATAACGGGCGAAGATGCCGCTGACGGCCTGGTCGATCTTCTCGTCACGCCGCTGCGGATCCATGCGTCCGACCGTGCCGACCGCGACGCCCTCCCACACCAGCCGCCGCTCGCGGGCATCCACGATGTCCACGTTGAGCGTGCCCTCGGTATAACGGCGCACAGTGGTGCGGTCACGCCAGTGCGGAACCGAAACGTAGGCGCGGGCGCGGTAGCTGTAGTACCAGTCGTAGTCCACCTCGGGCATGGTGCTGACGCTGGTCTTCTCCTGCAGGTAGGCGTTGATGTTCACCCACAGGTCCGGGTTGCCCTCGCTGTAGCTATAGCCGCGCGCCTCCATCTGCGTGCGGACTGCTATGCGCAGGCGGTTGCTGGTCATGGTGCTGTAGCCCTGCTGCTCGACGGCCAGCGGGTTGTAGAAGGCGAAGCTGCGGTAGCGGCTGAAATCGGCCGTGGGATCGGCCTCGGCACTGATGCGCGGGGCACTGCTGCAGGCAGCCAGCAGCAACAGCGAGCAGGACAGCAGCAACCAGGGGGATGCGAGCTTGAGCGACATGACCGGGCCTCCGTTGCAGTTGGCCGGACGCTAGCACGGCCATTGGGGAAGCCATGTAAAGCCCGGTGGCGCCGGGTCGGCGCCACCGGGGCCCATCCGATCACTCGGCGCGATACACCTGGGCGCCGTGCTCGCGGAACTGGGCCGACTTCTCTGCCATGCCGGCCTGCAGCGCGGCCTCGGCATCCACCCCGCGTTCGCTGGCGTAGTCACGCACTTCCTGGGTGATCTTCATCGAGCAGAAGTGCGGGCCGCACATCGAACAGAAGTGCGCCAGCTTGTGCGCCTCCTTGGGCAGGGTCTCGTCGTGGAACTCCCTGGCCTTCTCCGGATCCAGGCCCAGGTGGAACTGGTCCTCCCAGCGGAACTCGAAGCGCGCGCGCGACAACGCGTTGTCACGTACCTGCGCGCCGGGATGGCCCTTGGCCAGGTCGGCCGCGTGCGCGGCGATCTTGTAGGCCATGATCCCGTCGCGTACGTCCTGGCGGTTGGGCAGGCCCAGGTGCTCCTTGGGCGTTACGTAGCAGAGCATCGCCGTGCCGTACCAGCCGATCATCGCCGCACCAATCGCGCTGGTGATGTGGTCATAGCCGGGAGCGATGTCGGTGGTCAGCGGGCCCAGCGTGTAGAACGGCGCCTCGCCGCACTCGCGCAGCTGCTTGTCCATGTTCTCCCTGATCAGCTGCATCGGCACGTGGCCGGGGCCTTCGATCATGGTCTGCACGTCGTGCTTCCACGCGATCTTCGTCAGTTCGCCCAGCGTTTCCAGCTCGCCGAACTGGGCCGCATCGTTGGCGTCTGCGATGCAACCCGGGCGCAGGCCGTCACCCAGCGAGAAGGCCACGTCGTAGGCCTTCATGATTTCGCAGATTTCCTCGAAGTGGGTGTAGAGGAAATTCTCGCGATGGTGGGCCAGGCACCACTTGGCCAGAATCGAGCCGCCACGCGAGACGATGCCGGTGACGCGCTTCGCGGTGAGCGGCACGTAGCGAAGCAGTACGCCGGCGTGGATGGTGAAGTAGTCCACGCCCTGCTCGGCCTGTTCGATCAGCGTGTCGCGGAAGATCTCCCAGGTCAGCTCCTCGGCGCGGCCGTCGACCTTCTCCAGCGCCTGGTAGATCGGCACCGTGCCGATCGGCACCGGCGAGTTGCGGATGATCCATTCGCGGGTCTCGTGGATGTGCTTGCCGGTGGACAGGTCCATCACCGTGTCGCCGCCCCAGCGGATCGCCCACACCAGCTTCTCCACCTCCTCGGCGATGCCCGAGGACACCGCGGAGTTGCCGATGTTGGCGTTGATCTTGGTGAGGAAGTTGCGGCCGATGATCATCGGCTCGCTTTCCGGATGGTTGATGTTGTTGGGCAGGATCGCGCGGCCGCGGGCGATCTCATCGCGCACGAATTCGGGCGTGATGATCTTCGGGACGCTGGCGCCAAAACTCTCGCCCGGATGCTGGGCCAGCAGGCCGGCATCGCGTATCGCTTCCAGCCGCTGGTTCTCGCGGATGGCGACGAACTCCATCTCCGGGGTGATGATCCCGCGGCGCGCGTAGTGCATCTGGGTGACGTTGGACCCGGCCCTTGCCCGGCGCGGCAGCACGCGGTTGGGGAAGCGCACCGCCTCCAGGCGCGGATCGTTCTCGCGGCTGCGGCCGAACGCCGAGCTCAGCCCATCGAGCAGTTCAGTATCGCCGCGCTCCTCGATCCAGCCGCGACGCAGCGCCGGCAGGCCGGCGCACAGGTCGATGGCCGCCTGCGGATCGGTGTAGGGACCGGACGGGTCGTACACCGTGACCGGCGCGTTCTCCTGGCCGCCGAACGCCGTGGGCGTACGCGTCAGCGTGATCTCGCGCATCGGCACGCGCAGGTCCGGGCGCGAGCCCTGGACGTGGATCTTGTGCGAGCCGGGAATCGGGCGGGTCACCGCCTCGGACAGTTGCTGGGCTTGTTGCTGCAGGGCGAGGAGCTGTGCATTCATCGTTTCGTCCTTACTGGTAGCCCACGCGGAGCGGGCGTGCGAGGAATTCGCGGTAACGGAACGAAGCGGTGGCGCATTGACCCGCGCACGCGACACCTGCACGACACAGGCACACGCACGCTTGGCTTTGCCAAAGCTCCCTACGCCGGTATCAGCCGGATCAGGTTCCAAGGGACTGTCTCAACCGGACCTGGATCCGGTACCCCCGCTTCGGCGCACATTAGATCACAAAGCCCCGGGCGCGCCGACCGGACGACACCGCCGTTACAGGGTCCTGCGTAGCCTTGCCGCATTCATCCGCGCCGCAGCCGGCGCACGCTCTGGCTTACTAAGGAAGCCCCGACATGGTGTTCCGCATCTCGATGGCGCTGGTCGCCGCACTGGTCGTGCTGGCCGGCCTGTTCCCCGATACCTTCAACGAAGTGGTCCAGCACGCGCTGGCACGGGTGATCGGCGCCGCCGGCTGGATGTACCTGCTGGTGGTATTCCTGTCCCTGAGCTTCCTGCTGTACCTGGCATTTGGCCGCTTCGGCAACCTGCGCATTGGCGGCGAGGAAGCCGAACCGGAGTTCTCACGCGCCAGCTGGCTGTCGATGCTGTTCGCCGCCGGCATGGGCATCGGCCTGGTGTTCTGGGGCGCTGCCGAGCCGGTATCACATTTCGTCAAACCCCCGGAGGGACTCACACCGCTAAGCATGGAGTCGGCACGTGCCGCCATGCGCTATTCCTTCTTCCATTGGGGCCTGCATCCGTGGGCGATCTACGCGCTCATTGGTCTGGCGATGGCGTGGTTCCAGTACAACCGCAACGGCCGCGGATTGATCAGTGACATGCTGCAGCCACTCATCGGCCGCCATCACCGTGGCATGGTCGGCCATGTGGTGAACATCGCCGCCGTGGTGGCCACCGCGATCGGCGTGGCCACCACGCTGGGCTTTGGCACCATCCAGATCGCGGCCGGCATGGAGCGCGTGTTTGGCATTTCCGCGGGCACCGGCGTGCGTATGGGCATCATTGCCATCGCCTTCATTCTTTACATGCTGTCCACCAGCAGTGGCGTGGACCGCGGCATCAAATGGCTGTCCAACCTCAACCTGGTGCTGGCCGGAGTCCTGTTGCTTGCGGTGCTGGCGCTGGGGCCTACCAGCTTCATCTTCGACACTTTCACCACGACTTTGGGTTCGTATCTCAACCAGCTGGTGACGATGAGCCTGCGCATGTCACCGTTTTCCGGAAGCACCTGGGTCGCCGACTGGACCATCTTCTACTGGGCCTGGTGGATTGCCTGGGCGCCCTTCGTCGGTGCGTTCATCGCCCGCGTGTCGCGCGGCCGCAGCGTGCGTGAGTTCGTGGTGGGCGTGGTGCTGGCGCCCTCGCTGCTGGGCTTCTTCTGGTTCTCGGTGTTCGGCGGCAGCGCGCTGTGGGCGCAGCTGTTCGGGCACATCGACCTGGCCGAGCAGCTGGCCCAGGGCTACGAGACGGTGCTGTTCGCCCTGTTCGGCACCCTGCCCGGCTCGCTGCTGCTGTCGGGTCTTGCGCTGGTGCTGCTGGTGATCTTCTTCGTGACCTCGGCTGATTCGGCGGTACTGGTGCTGGCCAGCATGTCCACCGACGAGGCAGGGGACCCGCCGCTGGCGCGCAAGCTGGCCTGGGGCGTGGCAGTGGCGCTGATCGCCGCGGTCCTGCTGCTGGCCGGCGGTCTGGCCGCACTGCAGGGTATGATCACCATCGCCGCGCTGCCGTTCGCGCTGTTGATGGTGCTGGTGATGGTGGCGCTGTACCGGGTGCTTGATGCGGAGTTCACCCGCGAGCGGCTCAAGTCGTTGCGTGCCCGGCAGATGATCGAGGAGTGGGTGCAGCGCGAGGCCGCAGCGCAGCAGGAGATCCGCGCCGAAGCCGCACGGACCATCGACCGCGACTGAGGCATTGCATGCGCTGCCAGCTGCGCAGCGTGTGGCGCTCCGCCTCAGTAGCCCGCCGCCTGGCCGTCCTTGCGGCTTTCCGAGGCACCGTAGTACACGCCACTTTCCGGATCACGCGCGATCGCCTGGTAGCCGCCATACGGGCCATCGGCAAAGATCACGCGGTGGCCCTTGCGCATCAGCGCGCGCACGGTCTCGTACGGGAAGCCGGTCTCCAGGTTCACCTCACCGCCATCGCTCATCGCCGTGCCCTGCCCGGTGGGTTCGGTCGAGCCTTCGTGCTGGATGCGTGGCGCGTCGCCGGCCTCCTGCAGGTTCATGCCGAAATCGACCAGGTTCATCACGATCTGCGCATGGCCCTGTGGCTGCATCGCACCGCCCATCACGCCGAAGCTCGCCCACGGCTTTCCATCCTTGGTGATGAAGGCCGGGATGATGGTCTGGAACGGTCGTTTGCCGGGTGCGTAGCCATTGGGATGGCCCTTCTGCAGCACGAACATCTCGCCGCGGTCCTGCAGGATGAAGCCCAGTCCGGGCGGGGCCATGCCGCTGCCCATGCCGCGGTAGTTGGACTGGATCAACGAGACCATCATCCCGTCGGCATCGGCCACGGTCATGTAGATGGTGTCGCCTTCCTCCAGCTGCTTCGGCGTGCCCGGCTGCACTTCGCGCAGCGCCTTGTCCATCGAGATCAGCGCGCGGCGCTGCGCGGCGTAGCCCTTGGAGATGAGGCGCTGCACCGGGGCCGGCGAGAACGCGGGGTCGGCATAGAAGCGTGCGCGGTCGGCGAAGGCCAGCTTCTTGGCCTCGACGAACAGGTGCACGTGCTCGGCCGAGCCGAACGGGATCTTCGCAAAGTCGTAGCCCTCGAGGATGTTGAGGATCTGCAGCGCGGCGATGCCCTGGCTGTTGGGCGGCAGCTCCCACACGTCATAGCCGCGGTAGTTGCTGCTCACCGGCTCCACCCATTCGCCCTGGTGGCTGGCCATGTCCTCGTAGGAGAGGAAGCCGCCGTTGGCCTTGAAGTAGGCGTCGATGGTGCGCGCGATCGGGCCCTTGTAGAACGCATCGCGGCCGCCATCGGCAATCTGCTGCAGGGTGTCGGCCAGATTCGGGTTGCGCCACATCTCGCCCTTGCGTGGCGCGCGCCCGTCGATGGTGAACTGTTCGGCAAAGCCGGGATACTGCGACAGCCGTGGCACCGAGCGGTCCCAGTAGTAGGCGATGACCTCGGCCACCGGATGGCCTTCGCGCGCATAGCGGATCGCCGGGGCGAGGTTCTCGGCCATTGGCTTGCGGCCGAAACGCTCGTGCAGGGCGAACCAGCCATCGACCGTGCCTGGCACGGAGACCGGCAACGGGCCGTGCGCCGGGATCTCCTTGAGCCCGCGGCGCTGGAACTCGGCCAGGGTCAGTGACCTGGGCGAGCGCCCGGAACCGTTGTAGCCGTACAGCTTCTGCGTCCTTGGATCCCAGACGATCGCGAACAGGTCACCGCCCACGCCGTTGCCGGTGGGCTCCATCAGGCCAAGCGCGGCATTGGCGGCGATCGCCGCATCCACCGCCGAGCCACCGGACTTCATCACGTCCAGAGCGATCTGCGTCGCCAGCGGCTGCGAGGTCGCGGCCATGGCATGCGGGGCAATGACTTCCGAACGGGTGGCAAAGGCGTGGCCGGTGATGCGGTCAGCCGCTTCCACGGTGGCGGGCACGAGGGCAAGCAGGAGGGCGGCAACAAGCGGACGCAGGAGCATGGGCAGGATCGGATCATGGATCGGACGCCCACCATAACGTCGATAGGCGTGTCGGCCACCAGCGGGCTCCCGTTCTGCCGCCCGGAGGCCACTTCCCGCGCACCACGCGCATACAGGGAGCTGAAAAAGTTGCCTCCGCAACGATTTCAACGGCAACCATCCTTGTGCGACAAGGGTTCCGCAGATGTTCCACCAAGACAGGCGGATTTTCCTTCGCAAGGTGTTGACAATGGGGAAAGCCGGGTGCTTACTCGGCCTCATGTTGCACTGCCACACCGCCTCCGAGCTGCGCCCGACTCCGGCACCTGTCGTCGCGTCGCTCCTCGTACTCGTCCTTATTACCGAACCCACAGGTGCGGGACGAGCTGGCGCGTAAACGAAAAAAGCCAGATTCGATCAGAGACCCCGCACCGACCCCGGTGCGGGGTTTTTCGTTTCCAGCCTCGATTTCACCTGAAACCATGAACTCCAAGCCTGCTTCCCCCAACTGTTCGACCCGCACCGACGCGGCCCGCGGCATGTCGTGCCGTCGTCCGCTGCCCCGTCATTCCACGGCCGCTGCGTCCTGACGCACCGGCCGTTCTTCTTTCCACTGCAAGGAAATCCGCACCATGACCAGCAACGCCCAGCCCCAGATCAAGATCGCCGTCGTCGGCTATGGCAGCCAGGGGCGCGCCCACGCGCTGAACCTGCGCGAGTCCGGTTACGACGTCGTCGTCGGCCTGCGTGCCGGCGGCCCCACCGAGGCCAAGGCCACCGCCGATGGCTTCACCGTCAAGTCGCCGGCCGAGGCGGTACGTGATGCCGACCTGGTGGCGGTGCTGACCCCGGACATGGTGCAGAAGAAGCTGTACGAGGACGTGCTGGCGCCGAACATGAAAAAGGGCGCGTGCCTGCTGTTCGCCCACGGCCTGAACGTGCATTACGGGATGATCACTCCGCGCGAGGACCTGGACGTGGTGCTGGTAGCGCCCAAGGGCCCGGGCGCGCTGGTGCGCCGCGAATACGAGATCGGTCGTGGTGTGCCGTGCATCTACGCGGTCTACCAGGACAGGAGCGGCAAGGCCGAGCAGTTGGCGCTGGCCTACGCCGCCGGCCTCGGTGGCGCACGCGCCAACATCATCAAGACCACCTTCAAGGAAGAGACCGAGACCGACTTGTTCGGCGAGCAGGCGGTGCTGTGCGGTGGTGCCTCCTCGCTGGTGCAGGCCGGTTTCGAAACCCTGGTCGAGGCCGGCTACCAGCCGGAGATCGCCTACTACGAAGTCCTGCACGAACTGAAGCTGATCGTGGACCTGTTCTACGAAGGCGGCATCACCCGCATGCTCGAGTTCGTGTCCGAGACCGCGCAGTACGGTGACTACGTGTCGGGCCCGCGGGTGATCGATGCCTCGACCAAGGAGCGCATGAAAGAAGTGCTCAAGGACATCCAGGACGGCACCTTCACCAAGAACTGGGTGGCCGAATACGAAGCCGGACTGCCGAACTACAACAAGTTCAAGCAGGCCGACCTGGACCACCCGATCGAGAAGGTCGGGCGCGATCTGCGCGCCAAGATGGTCTGGCTGCAAAGCCAGGGCGCGTAACCGCGCGCCCTCCCCCACCCGCAAGGCAAAAGGTCGCAAGCATGAACTCCTCCGCACACAGCACGCCGCCCAATGGCGCCCGCTGGTTGACGCAGGCCCTGGAAGCCGAAGGCGTTGAAACGCTGTTCGGCTACCCCGGCGGCACCATCATGCCGTTCTACGACGCGCTGGTGGATTCGCGCCTGAAGCACATCCTGGTACGCCACGAGCAGGGCGCGGCGCTGGCCGCCAACGGTTACGCCCGCGTCAGCGGCAAGGTCGGCGTGTGCGTGGCCACCTCCGGCCCCGGCGCGTCGAACCTGGTGACCGGCATCGCCGATGCGATGCTCGACTCGGTGCCGATGGTCTGCATTACCGGCCAGGTCGGCACGCCCCTGCTGGGCACCGATGCGTTCCAGGAACTGGACGTGTTCGGCATGACCATGCCGATCGTCAAGCACAGCTATCTGGTGCGCAGCGTCGACCAGCTGCCCGAGGTCGTGCGCGAGGCCTTCCGCATCGCCCGCGAAGGCCGCCCCGGCCCGGTGCTGATCGACCTGCCCAAGGACGTGCAGCTGGCCGATGCCTCGCACCTGCCGGCGCACGTACCGGCCGAGGTCGAGCGCCCGCCGGTGCCGGACGTGGAGAAGCTGGTCGAGGCGATCGAAGCGATCACGATGGCGGAGAAGCCGGTCATCTACGCCGGCGGCGGCATCGCCCTGGCCGATGCGGTGGACGAGTTCCGCCAGTTCGTCGAGGCCAGCGGCATCCCCACCGTGCTGACCCTGCGTGGCCTGGGCGCACTGCCGGCCGGCCATCCGCAGCTGCTGGGCATGCTGGGCATGCATGGCACCCGCGCGGCCAACATGGCGGTGCAGGAGTCCGACCTGCTGGTCGTGGTCGGCGCGCGCTTCGATGACCGCGCCACCGGCAAGCTGGCCGAGTTCGCGCCGTTCGCGCGCGTCATCCACCTGGATGCCGACGCCTGTGAGATCTCCAAGCTGCGTTCCGCCGACATCGCCATTCCCGGCGACGTGCGCAGCGGACTGCTGGCGCTGCGCAACGCCAGGAGCGCCTGCGAGGCCTGGCAGCAGCGCTGCAGCAGCAACCGCGAACGCTTCGGTGCGCGTTACGACGCGCCGGGCACCGACATCTACGCGCCGGCGCTGCTCAAGCGGCTGAGCGAGGCGGCTCCGGCCGACACCATCATCACCTGCGATGTCGGCCAGCATCAGATGTGGGTGGCCCAGCACTGCCGCTTCAACCATCCGCGCAACCACCTGACCAGCGGCGCGCTGGGCACGATGGGTTTCGGCCTGCCGGCGGCGATGGGCGCGCAGTTCGCCTGCCCCGACCGCCCAGTGGTACTGGTGTCCGGCGATGGCAGTTTCATGATGAACGTGCAGGAGCTGGCGACCATCGCCCGCTGCCGCCTGCCGGTGAAGATCGTGCTGCTGGACAACTCCTCGCTGGGCATGGTGCGCCAGTGGCAGGAGCTGTTCTTCGCCGAGCGCTACAGCGAGATCGACCTGTCCGACAACCCGGACTTCGCCGCGCTGGCGCAGGTGTTCGGCATCCCCGCGCTGCGCATCACCGCGCGCAACCAGATCGAGGACGGCCTGGCCCACCTGCTGGCCGCGCCTGGCCCGGCGCTGCTGCACGTGGCCATCGACGCGCGCGCCAACGTGTGGCCGCTGGTGCCGCCCAACAACGCCAACAGCACCATGCTGGAGAGCAATCCGGCCCACCGCCGGCAGGAGACCCCCAATGCAATACCGGCTTGACCTGGTGCTGAAGCCCGTCGAGGGCGCGGTGCTGCGCGTGATCGGCATGGTCGAGCGGCGTGGCTTTGCCCCGTGCGGCATCTCCGGCGCACCCGATGCAGCCGATGGTGGGCGCTGGCACCTGCAGTTGCTGGTCAACGGCGCACGTCCGCCGGAAACCCTGCGCCTGCAGCTGGAAAAGGTGCACGACTGCGAGTCGGTGCGCATCACCGCCGTAAGTGCGGCCGGGGCAGCGGCGTGAACGCGACCGTCGCCACCGCCGTGCGCAGCAAGTCGCGGAGGCGTCTTCTTCTTGCGTGCCCGTGGACGCTGGACGCACGCATGCAACCCACCCCGGATCACGACCATGGCTGACAGCAGCCCGGCCGTACAGGAGCCCGACGTAGGCCGCGTCGCGGTCGACGTGGCCGATGTGCTGGCCGCGCAGGCGCGGCTGCGCCGCTTCCTGACACCCACCCCGCTGCACTACGCCGAGCGCTTCGGCACCTGGCTGAAGCTGGAGAACCTGCAGCGCACCGGCTCCTACAAGGTACGTGGCGCGCTCAATGCGATGCTCGCGGCGCTGGAGCGCGGGGACGAGCGCCCGGTGATCTGCGCCTCGGCCGGCAACCACGCCCAGGGCGTGGCGTGGTCGGCCTACCGGCTGGGTGTGCAGGCCATCACCGTGATGCCGCATGGCGCGCCGGCCACCAAGATCGCCGGCGTCGCCCACTGGGGCGCCACCGTGCGCCAGCATGGCAACAGCTACGACGAGGCCTACGCCTTCGCCTTGCAGCTGGCCGAACAGAATGGCTACCGCTTCCTGTCCGCGTTCGACGATCCGGACGTGATAGCCGGCCAGGGCACGATCGGCATCGAGATCGCCCCGCACATGCCCGACGTGGTCATCGTCCCCATTGGCGGCGGCGGCCTGGCCTCGGGCGTGGCGCTGGCGCTGAAATCGCAGGGCGTGCGCGTGGTCGGCGCCCAGGTCGAGGGCGTCGATTCGATGGCCCGCGCCATCGCCGGCGACGTGCGCGAGATCGCGCCGGTCCCGACCCTGGCCGACGGCGTCAAGGTCAAGATCCCCGGCTTCATCACCCGCCGCCTGTGCGCCAGCCTGCTGGACGAGGTGGTGATCGTGCGCGAGGCCGAACTGCGCGAGACGCTGGTGCGCCTGGCACTGGAAGAACACCTGATCGCCGAAGGTGCCGGCGCGCTGGCGCTGGCTGCGGGCCGTCGCGTCGCCGGCAAGCGCAAGTGCGCGGTCGTTTCCGGTGGCAACATCGATGCCGCGGTACTGGCCACCCTGCTTTCGGAAGTGCGGCCGCGGCCGCCGCGCAAGCCACGGCGGCGCAATACCGACGTGCTGCGCAACCGGCCCAACCTTTCACCCAGCCCTTCCCCATCCATCCGCAAGACCGTCACCGCTACCGCTGTCGAGGAGACCCTCTGGTGAATACTCCGATCAATCCCCGCATTCGAATTTTCGACACCACCCTGCGTGACGGCGAGCAATCCCCGGGCTGCAGCATGACCCCACCGCAGAAGCTGGTGATGGCCCGCGCCCTGGCCGAGCTGGGGGTGGACGTGATCGAAACCGGCTTCCCGGCCAGCTCGCAGTCCGACCGCGACGCGATTGCGTTGATCGCCGCCGAGGTGCGCGCGCCGACCCTGGCGGTACTGTCGCGCTGCCTGCCCGGCGACATCGAGACCTCGGTGAAGTCGCTGGAGGCCGCGGCAAAGCCGCGCCTGCACGTGTTCCTGTCCACCAGCCCGCTGCACCGCGAGCACAAGCTGCGCATGACCAAGGAGCAGATCCTGGAATCGGTGCACAGGCATGTCTCGCTGGCCCGCAGCTACATCGACGACGTCGAGTTCTCGGCCGAGGACGCCACCCGCACCGAGCTGGACTTCCTGACCGAAGTGACCCAGGTCGCGATCGCCGCCGGTGCCACCACCATCAACCTGCCCGACACCGTGGGTTTCACCACCCCGGAAGAGATCCGCAACATGTTCGCCCACGTGATCGCCAACGCCGCCGGCTCGGACAGGGCGATCTTCTCGGCGCACTGCCACAACGACCTGGGCCTGGCCGTGGCCAACTCGCTGGCCGCCATCGAGGGCGGCGCGCGCCAGGTGGAAGGCTCGATCAACGGCATCGGCGAGCGCGCCGGCAACTGCGCCATCGAGGAGATCGTGATGGCGCTGAAGGTGCGCAACGCCTTCTACAACCTGGACACCGGCATCGAGACCCGCCGCATCGTCGCCACCTCGCAGCTGCTGCAGCGCCTGGTCGGCATGCCGGTCCAGCGCAACAAGGCCATCGTCGGCGCCAATGCCTTCGCCCATGAGTCGGGCATCCACCAGCACGGCATGCTGCGCAACCGCAACACCTACGAAATCATGCGGCCGCAGGACGTGGGCTGGCCGGACACGCAGATGGTGCTGGGCCGCCACAGCGGCCGCGCCGCGGTCGAGGCGCGCCTGCGTGCGCTGGGCTACTGGCTGGAGGAAGAGGAACTGAAGCTGGTGTTCGAGCAGTTCAAGGCACTGTGCGAACAGCAGCGCGTGGTCACCGATGCCGACCTGCAGTCGCTGATGCAGGACGCCTCGGGCAGCGACGGTTACCGCCTGGCCTCGATGACGATCTCCGATGTCGGCAGCCGTGCCAACGCGCTGGTCGAGCTGTCCGATCCGGAAGGCCACCGCATCAGCGAGACTGCCCAGGGCGATGGCCCGGTGGACGCGCTGTTCGCCGCGCTGGCCTCGGCCACCGGCGTGCAGCTGGTGCTGGACAGCTACCACGTGCACAGCGTCGGCATCGGCGCCGATGCGCGCGGCGAGGCCAACCTGAGCGTGCGCCACGACGGCGAGGCCTACGAAGGCACCGGCACCAGCCGTGACATCATCGAGGCCAGTGCCCTGGCCTGGCTGGACGTGGCCAACCGCCTGCTTCGCCAGCGCGACCACCACCGCAAAGAAGCCTTCGCCACCGCCTGAGCCGCACTGCCGAGAACGGAACGATCCATGAGCTCCACTGCCAAGACCCTGTACGACAAGCTGTGGGACGCCCACGTCGTCGTGCCTGAAAGCGACAGCGCCCCGGCGGTGCTGTACATCGACCTGCACCTGATCCACGAGGTGACCTCGCCGCAGGCGTTCACCGAACTGCGCGAGCGCGGCCTGTCCCCGCGCCGCCCGGACCGCACCAAGGCGACGATGGACCACTCCACCCCGACCCTGCCGCCGGGCCCGGACGGCAAGCTGCCCTACGCCAGCGATGCCTCGGCCGCACAGGTGGCGATGCTGGCGCGCAACTGCGACGAACACGGCATCGAGCTGTTCGACATGGCCTCCAGCAGCCGCGGCATCGTCCACGTCATCGCCCCCGAGCAGGGCTTCACCCAGCCGGGCATGACCATCGTCTGCGGCGACAGCCACACCTCCACCCACGGCGCGTTCGGCGCGCTGGCCTTCGGCATCGGCACCAGCGAGGTCGGCCACGCGCTGGCCACCCAGTGCCTGTTGCAGCGCAAGGCCAGGACCATGGCGATCACCGTCGATGGCGAACTGCCCGCGGGGGTCGGTGCCAAGGACGTGGTGCTGCACATCATCGGCGTGATCGGGGTCAACGGTGGCACCGGCCACGTCATCGAGTTCCGCGGCTCCACCATCGAGGCGATGGACATGGAGCAGCGCATGACCCTGTGCAACATGAGCATCGAGGCCGGCGCCCGCGCCGGCATGGTCGCCCCCGACCAGGTCACCTTCGACTGGGTCGCCAACACTCCACGTGGCCCCAAGGGCGCCGAGTTCGACGCCGCGGTAGCGCGCTGGGAGCAGCTGCGCAGCGATGAGGGCGCGCGCTTCGACGTGGAGGTGCACATTGATGCGGCCGACATCCGCCCGACCCTGACCTGGGGCACGCATCCGGGCACCGCGATCGCGGTGGATGCACCGATCCCGGTCGCGGCCGATGCCGCCGCGCAGAAGGGCCTGGACTACATGCATTTCGAAGCGGGCCATGCGCTGGCCGGCACGCCGGTGGACGTGGTGTTTGTCGGGTCATGCACCAATGGCCGCCTGCGTGACATGCGCGAAGTGGCGCAGGTGCTGCGCGGGCGCAAGGTCGCCCCGGGCGTGCGCATGCTGGTGGTGCCCGGCTCGGAGATCGTCAAGCGCGATGCCGAAGCCGAGGGCATTGATGCGATCGTGCGCGCCGCCGGGGCCGAGTGGCGCGAACCTGGCTGCTCGATGTGCATCGCCATGAACGGTGACCTGGTCGCACCAGGCCAGCTGGCGGTGAGCACCAGCAACCGCAATTTCGAAGGGCGCCAAGGACCAGGCTCTCGCACCCTGCTGGCCTCGCCGCTGAGTGCGGCGTGGGCCGCGGTGAACGGGTGCGTGGCCGATACCCGCGAACTGTTCGCCAGGGAGGTGGCGTGATGGCCGGCTTCCGTACCCTGACTTCGGCCAGCGTGGTGCTGCGCCAGACCAACATCGATACCGACCAGATCATCCCCGCGCGCTTCCTGTCCACCACCGAGCGCGCCGGCCTGGGCAAGCACGCCTTCAACGACTGGCGCTGGCAGGCCGACGGCACGCCGAATCCGGAATTCGCGTTCAACCAGCCGCACAACCAGGGCCGGGCGATCCTGATCGCCGGGCGCAACTTCGGCTGCGGCTCCTCGCGCGAACACGCGCCGTGGGCGCTGGCCGACCTGGGCCTGCGCGCCATTGTGTCCTCCGAGATCGCCGACATCTTCCGCGGCAATTCGCTGAAGAACGGCCTGCTGCCGATCGTGCTCGACGAAGCCGACGTGCAGGAGTTGATGCAGCGACCGGACGATGAACTGACCATCGACGTGGCCGCGCGCGAACTGCGCAGCCCCACCGGCAGGACCTACACGTTCCCGCTGGATGGTTTCTCGCAGACCTGCCTGCTGGAGGGCGTGGACCAGCTGGGCTACCTGCTGGGCCGCGTCAACGAGATCGAACGCTACGAGAGTGAACATGCACGCTGACATCGTCGTACTGCCGGGTGACGGCATTGGCCCGGAAATCACCGTGGCCGCCGTGGAAGTGCTGAAGAAGATCGCCGCCCGTTTCGGCCACGAGTTCCATTTCAGCGAGCACGACATCGGCGGTATCGCCATCGACCGCCACGGCGAACCGCTGCCGGGCGCAACGCTCGAGGCCTGCCGCCAGGCCGACGCGGTCCTGCTCGGTGCGGTGGGTGGACCGAAGTGGTCCGACCCCAACGCCAAGGTACGTCCCGAACAGGGCCTGCTGGCGATCCGCAAGGCGCTGGGGCTGTTCGCCAACCTGCGGCCGGTGCGTACCCATCCGGCCGCGATCCACGCTTCGCCGATCAAGCCCGAACTGCTGGCCGGCGTCGACTTCGTGGTGGTGCGCGAGCTGACCGGCGGCATCTACTTCGGCGACAAGAGCCGCGATGCCGACAGCGCCAGCGATCTGTGCCGCTACACCGTGGTCGAGATCGAACGCGTGTTGCGCAGCGCCTTCCAGCTGGCGCGCCAGCGCCGCCGCAGGCTCACCTCGGTGGACAAGGCCAACGTGCTGGAGACCTCCAGGCTGTGGCGCGACATCGCCACCCGCATCGGCCGCGAGGAATTCCCCGACGTCGAACTGGAACACCAGCTGGTCGACTCGATGGCGATGCACCTGATCGCCAAGCCGCGTGCCTACGACGTGATCGTCACCGAGAACATGTTCGGGGACATCCTCACCGACGAGGCCTCGATGCTGGCCGGCTCGCTGGGCCTGCTGCCCTCGGCCTCGCTGGGCGGGCAGGGCAAGGTCGGCATCTACGAACCGATCCACGGCTCGGCCCCCGACATCGCCGGCAAGGGCATCGCCAATCCCTATGCCACCGTGCTCAGCGCCGCCCTGCTGCTGCGCCATTCGCTGGGGCTGGACGCCGAAGCGGCGCACATCGAGGCGGCGGTCAGCGCGGTGCTCGATGCCGGCGTGCTGACCGCCGACCTGGCCCGCGATGGCGCCGTCTCCACCACCCAGGCCACCGAAGCGCTGCTGCGACAGCTGGGCTGAACCCCACGCGGTGTCGCCGCCCTGCGCGTGCGTCCGGGCGGCGACACCGCCGTAACCGGATGTGCGCCACCCTGCCCGGACCATGCGCATGGACTACCGTACCCCCGACGACTTCCTGGCCTACGTGGCCGCACGTGATCCGCACCAGCCGGAGTTCCTGCAGGCGGTGAAGGAAGTGCTGCTGAGCCTGTGGCCGTTCCTGCTGGAAAACCCGCGCTACGCACGCCACGCGCTGCTGGAACGGCTGGTCGAACCGGAACGCGTGATCCAGTTCCGCGTGACCTGGGTCGACGACCAAGGCCATGCGCGGGTCAACCGCGCCTGGCGGGTGCAGCACAGCTCGGCGATTGGCCCGTTCAAGGGCGGCATGCGTTTCCACCCGTCGGTGAACCTGTCGATCCTGAAGTTCCTGGCCTTCGAGCAGACCTTCAAGAACGCGCTGACCACCCTGCCGATGGGCGGCGGCAAGGGCGGCTCGGACTTCGATCCCAAGGGTCGGAGCGATGGCGAGGTGATGCGTTTCTGCCAGGCGCTGATGCTGGAACTGCACCGCCACCTTGGCGCGGATACGGACGTGCCGGCCGGCGACATCGGCGTGGGCGCACGCGAGGTCGGCTACATGGCCGGCATGATGAAGAAGCTCAGCAACGATGCCTCCTGCGTGTTCACCGGCAAGGGCCTGTCCTATGGCGGCAGCCTGATGCGGCCGGAGGCCACCGGCTACGGCACGGTGTACTTCGTCGAGCAGATGCTGCATCACGCCAGGCGCCAGACCCACGGCGCACGCGTGCTGGTGTCCGGCTCGGGCAACGTGGCCCAGTACGCCGCGCTGAAGGCACGCGAGCTCGGCGCGCGGGTGCTGACGCTGTCCGATTCCGGCGGAACCCTGTACGCGCGCGATGGTTTCGACGAGGAGGCGCTGCAGGAAGTGATGGCGCTGAAGAACGAACGCCGTGGCCGCCTGGCCGAACTGGCCGGTGACGCGCGCTTTGACTATCTCGAAGGCCGCCGCCCGTGGCACATCCCGGCCGAGATCGCCCTGCCCTGCGCCACCCAGAACGAACTGGACGGCGACGACGCGCGCACCTTGGTCGACAACGGCGTCATCTGCGTGGCCGAAGGCGCGAACATGCCCTCGACGCTGGAGGCGGTGGACGTGTTCCAGCAGGCCGGCACGCTGTATGCCCCGGGCAAGGCCAGCAATGCCGGCGGTGTGGCCACCTCGGGCCTGGAGATGAGCCAGAACGCGCTGCGCCTGGGCTGGCACCACGCCGACGTCGACGAGCGCCTGCACGCGATCATGAAGGAGATCCACGCCAACTGCGTGCGCCACGGCAAGCGTGCCGATGGCAGCGTCAACTACGTGGATGGCGCCAACATCAGCGGCTTCGTCAAGGTCGCCGACGCGATGCTCGCACAGGGCCTGTACTGACCCGCGCGCCTCAGCCGATCAGGCGGTTGCGGCCCTGGCCTTTGGCCACGTACAGGTTGCGGTCGGCGGTGCTGAGCAGGTGGCGCGGCATCTCCAGGCCATCGCCGTAGCAGGCCAGGCCAATACTCACCGTACAGCACACGCTGCGGCCGTCGGCCAGGGTGATCGAGTCACTGGCGATGTCCACACGCAGCTGCTGCAGCGCGCGACGCGAGGCCTCGGGCTCCAGCTCCAGCACCAGCAGGAACTCCTCGCCACCATGGCGCGAACTGAACAATTTTCCGCCGGACAGGTTGCGCAGCCGCCGCGCCACCACCTGCAGCATCTGGTCGCCGGCCTCGTGGCCGTAGTTGTCGTTGATCGCCTTGAAGTGGTCCAGGTCCAGCAGCGCCACGCACAGCGGATGGTGCTGTTCGCGGGCGCGGTTGACCGCCTCTTCCAGGTAGCGGTCGGCCGCGCGCCGGTTCGGCAGCCCGGTCAGCGCATCGTGGCTGGCCTGGTGGGCCAGCTTGCGCATAAGCTCGTCGCGCTCGCGGGCGTGGGCCTCGAGCTCGAGGTTCTTCTCGGTCAGCTCGCGGGTACGCAGTTCGATGATGCTGTTGAGCTGGCGCTGGCGACGGCGGAAATGCGCGGTTCGCAGCCACCACGCGCCCGCCAGCAGCAGTACCGCGGTGGTGGTGACCGCCGCGATGAAGCCCCAGTGCCGCCAGAACGGTGGGGTCACATGCACCGGCATGCTGGCCGAGGCGATGCGCTCCAGCGCCGACCATTCCACCGGCATGCGCATGGCCTGCACCTCGAAGGTGTAGTCGCCTGGCGGCAGGTTGGTATAGACCGCCTCGGTACGGGCGCCGGCCTCGATCCAGTCCGGATCGAAACCACGCATCCGGTAGCGGTAGCGCACGCGTTCGGGCGCACGGAAATCCAGGCCGGAATAACCCACCGACAAACGCTGGGCGCCGGCGGGCAGGGACACCGGCCGCGCCGTGTCCACGAGCTCGCCGTCGATGCTGATTTCCTCCAGCACCACCGGCACCGACCCACGGCGCACGTACTCCACGCGATCCGGCTCGATCAGGCCCAGGCCGGTCGCGGTGGGGAACATCAGGTTGCCGGCCCGGGTACGCCAGCCGGCCGGCCAGGTGCCGCCATTGCCCTGGCTGCCGGGCATGCCATCGGTCTGGTCGACCACGACCACCGACAACTGCTGGCGGGTGCCGGCATCGACCTGCTCGATCTCGCTGCGCGCAACCCGGAACACGCCGCGGTTGCTCGGCAACCAGAAGAAGCCGTGGCCGTCGTCGATGATGCGGAACACCTTGTCACGGGGCAGGCCACGACCGTGGTCGTAGACATCGAAGCGGTCACCGCGCATGCGCAGCAGGCCGCGGTTGCTGGCGATCCACAGGCCGCCGTCGCCCTCGTCGCGCAGGAAGTCGAACACCGTCTGCGCCGGGACATCCACGCCTTCGGCCCAGGACCGGATTGAATCATCCTTTGCGATCCGCGCCATGCCGCCACTGGTGCCTACCCAGATCGCGCCGTCCTTCGGATCCTCGAACACCACCTGCACGGCGTCGCCCGGCAGCCCTTCGCTGGCGGTCAGGCGGACCAGTTCGCCATCGCGGTAGCGGTACAGGCCGTGGGTGGCGGTGCCGACCCAGACCGTGCCACTTGCATCCTCGAGCACCGCGCGCACCATCGGCGAGGTCCGGCCCGGGTTGAGGTCGATGCGCTGCCGGACCCGGCCGTCGGGGCCGAACAGGAACACGCCCTTGTCGTAGGTGCCGCCCCACACGCTGCCCGGCGTGCTGGCCCGCGCCAGCGAGGGCACCGAGCTGTCGCGACCATTGCCGTCGTGCTGGTGGACGCGGCTGATCACGCCGTGGTGCAGGCGCTGCAGGCCGGCGGCATCGCCGACCCAGATCGCGCCGTCGCCGGTCTGCATCACCGAGCGCACGTAACCTTCGCTGCCACTGACACCCTGCGCGGCACCGCGCGAGATCTGGAACAGGCCGGCCGAGCTGCCGACCCAGATCAGGCCATCCATGTCCTCGACCAGCGCGGCGGTGAGCGTTCCGGGAACCCTCAACGCGGTCTCGGCGCCGAACGGATCGCGACGGATGACCGCGCCACCGGATTCGCTGATCCACAGCGTGCCGTTGCGATCGAGCAGCACCGCATCGGCGCGGCGACCCGGGCGTACGTGTTCGTTGCTGCCATCGGGCAGTACGCGCCAGATGCCATGGTCGGTGGCCAGGTACCAGCCGCCCTGGCGATCGCTGGCCAGCTGCCGGATCGTCATGCCGACGCCGGACTCGGTGCCCCAGGGCGTGGCCCGTCCATCCACCGCCCGGAACAGGCCCTGTTCGGTGCCGATCAGCAGGGCGTCGTCGTCGCGGACCAGCGCGGTGATCCGCGCATCGGGCAGGCCCAGCTGCTCGCGCAGTTCGTGCAGATGCCCGGCGGCGTCGAGCTGGTAGAGGTGGTTGAGCGCGGCCACCCACAGCGTGCCGTCCCGGGCCCGCACCATCGCATCGACGCGGCGGCCGGCGAGCACACCGTCGGCCAGCGCGATCCAGCGACCGTTGCGGCGCTGGTACACGCCGTCGGCGGTGCCGACCAGCATCGAGCCATCGTCCTCGACGATGAAGTTGAAGACGCCGGACAGTTCGGCGCCCGGAGTGTTCTCGCGGTCGAACGCAGTGAACGAGCGGCCGTTGAAGCGCGCGGCACCTTCCCAGGTCGCCACCCAGATGAAGCCCTGCCCGTCCTGCGCGATGGCATGCACCAGGTTGTGCGGCAGGCCGTCGTCGGCATCCCAGCCACTGAGGGTGTGGTCTTCGACCACCATGCGCACCGCCGCGCCGGCGATGACCGGCAGCGCCGCCAGCACCAGCAGGAAAAGCCCACGCAGGGCGCGCAGCCAGGGGGCCGTTGCGCTCGTATGCCGGGATGGGTCGGGGCGGGTGTCGGGGAGAGGCACTCAGGTCCTTTGCACCCGCGGCAGCCGTAAGGAATCGGCGCCACTTCGGGCACTTACCAATTTATCAGTGGCCCGCCGAGCCGACTATCGGGCAAAGCCCGACAGCCCCCATTCAGTCGTGCACCGCCTCGTCCGGCTTGACCCGGAACCACGCCGCATACAGCGCCGGCAGGAACACCAGGGTCAGCACCGTGCCGACAATCAGCCCGCCCATGATCGCGATCGCCATCGAGCCGTAGAACGCACTGCGCGACAGCGGGATCATCGCCAGCACCGCGGCCAGCGCGGTCAGCACGATGGGGCGGAAGCGGCGCACGGTGGCGTCGATGATCGCGTGCCAGCGGTCGTGGCCAGCATCGATGTCCTGCTGGATCTGGTCCACCAGGATCACCGAGTTGCGCATGATCATGCCGGCCAGCGCGATGGTGCCGAGCAGCGCGACGAAGCCGAACGGCGCCCGGAACAGCAGCAGGAACAACGTCGCGCCGATGATGCCCAGCGGCGCAGTGACCAGCACCATCGCCGCGCGCGAGAAGCTGCGCAGCTGCAGCATCAGCAAGGTGGCCACCACGATCAGGAACAGCGGCATGCCGGCCTTGATCGAGTTCTGGCCGCGCGCCGAGTCCTCGATGGTGCCGCCGACTTCCAGCAGGTAGCCCTCGGGCAGCTGCGCGCGGATCGGATCGAGGGTGGGCAGGATCTGTTCGACCACGCCCAGCGGCAGCACGTCGCCGGCGACGTCGGCGCGCACCGTCACCGTCGGCAGGCGATCGCGGTGCCAGATGATGCCGTCCTCGAAGCCGTACTCCAGCGTGGCCACCTGCGACAGCGGCACCGCGGTGCCGCTGGGCGTGGGAATGGCCAGGCTGCCGAGCATCTCGAGCTCGGCGCGCTCGCCTTCCGGACCACGCAGCAGCATCTCGATCTGCCGGTTGCCCTCGCGGTAGGCGCTCACGCTCATGCCGGCCAGCGAGCTGGACAGAAACTGCGCGACCTGCGCGCTGCTCACGCCCAGCGCGCGGGCACGGTCCTGGTCGATCTGCAGCCGTACCACCTTGCTCGGTTCGCTCCAGTCCAGGTTGACGTTGGCCACGTGCGGGTTCTGCCGCACCTTCTCCATCACTTCACGGGCAATGGCCTGCACACGCTCGACGTGCTCGCCCGACACGCGCAGCTGGATCGGGTAACCCACCGGCGGGCCGTTCTCCAGCCGGGTCACGCGCAGCTGCACGTCCGGGAACTGCGGCACGACCTCGTTGAGCAGCCAGTCGCGGGTCTGCTCGCGGGCATGGATGTCCTCGGCCAGCACCACGAACTGGCTGAAGTTGGTCGCCGGCAGCTGCTGGTCCAGCGGCAGGTAGAAGCGCGGCGAACCGGTGCCGACATAGGCCACGTAGTTGGCGATGCCCTCGCGCTTTGCCAGCAGCGCCTCGAGCTTGGCGGCCTGCTGCTCGGTGGCGCGCAGCGAGGCGCCCTCGGCCAGCTCCAGGTCGACCATCAGCTCGGGGCGGGTCGAATCCGGGAAGAACTGCTGCGGCACGAAGCGGAACAGCAGCAGCGAGATTACGAACAACCCGACCGTGGCCAGGATCACCAGCCAGCGATGGCGCAGGCAGGTATCGAGGAAGCCGCGGAAGCGCTGGTAGAACGCGCTCTTGTACGGATCGTGGTCATGTCCGTGCTGTTTGGGCCGGACCAGGTTGGCAAATGCGGGATGGCGGTCGGCCCACCGCTCGCGCGCGGCCAGCCAGCGCCCGGCCAGGCTGCGCGGCTTGGGCGGCTGCGGATTGAACAGGTCCGGCAGCATCTTGTCGCCCAGGTAAGGGATGAACAGCACCGCGGCGATCCACGACACCACCAGGGCGATGGTCACCACCTGGAATAGCGAGCGGGTGTACTCACCGGTGCTGGAGGCGGCGGTGGCGATCGGCAGGAAGCCGGCGGCGGTGATCAGCGTGCCGGTCAGCATCGGGAACGCGGTCGACTCCCAGGCGAAGCTGGCCGCGCGCAGGCGGTCGTAGCCCTGCTCCATCTTGGTGGCCATCATCTCCACAGCGATGATCGCGTCGTCCACCAGCAGGCCCAGCGCCAGCACCAGCGCGCCGAGCGAAATCTTGTGCAGGCCGATGTCGAACTGGTGCATGACGAAGAAGGTCATTGCCAGCACCAGCGGGATGGTCACGCCGACCACCAGGCCGGTGCGCAGGCCCAGCGAGAAGAAGCTCACCAGCAGCACGATCACCACCGCCTCGGTCAGCACCTTGACGAACTCGCCCACCGAGTCCTGCACCGCATGCGGCTGGTCGGAGACCTTGCGCAGCTGCATGCCGGCCGGCAGCGTCTGCTGCAGCCGATCGAACTCGCTGTCCAAGGTCTTGCCCAGGCGCAGGATGTCGCCACCGTCCTTCATCGCCACCGCGATGCCGATCGCGTCCTCGCCCATGAAGCGCATCTTCGGCGCGGCCGGATCGGCGAAGCCGCGCTTGACCTGCGCGATGTCGGCCAGGCGCACGGTGCGGTCGCCGGCGCGGATCGGGAACTGGCCAATGTCCTCGACGCTGTCGAACTGGCCGCTCACGCGCAGCTGCACGCGGTCGGTCGGGGTCTCGAACCAGCTGGTGGCCACCACCGCGTTCTGGTCGGCCAGCGCCTGCTGCACGGCCGCCATCGACACGCCGAGCGTGGCCAGCTTGGTGTTGGACAACTCGATCCAGACCTTCTCGTCCTGCAGGCCGAGCAGATCGACCTTGCCCACGTCATCCAGCCGCTGCAGCTCGAGCTGGATGCGGTCGGCATAGTCGCGCATCACCGCGTAGTCGAAGCCGGCACCGGTCAGCGCGTAGATGTTGCCGAAGGTGTCGCCGAACTCGTCGTTGAAGAACGGGCCGATGATCTCGCGTGGCAGCGTCGGGCGGATGTCACCGACTTTCTTGCGCACCTGGTACCAGAGGTCCGGGATTTCCTTCGAGCGCATGCTGTCGCGCGCCATGAAGATCACCTGCGACTCGCCGGGGCGCGAGTACGAGCGGATGAACTCGTACTTGCCGGTGTTCATCAGCGCCTTCTCGATCGGCTCGGTCACCTGGCGCGCCACCTGGTCGGCGGTCGCGCCGGGCCACTTGGTCTGCACCACCATCGCCTTGAAGGTGAACGGCGGATCCTCGGACTGGCCCAGGTGCCGGTACGACCAGGTGCCGATGACCGCAAAGGCGAGCATCGCGAACAGCACCAGCGGCCGGTTGCCCAGCGCCCACTCGGAAAGATTGAAGCGGCGCATGCGCTCAGTCCTTGGTCGCGATGGGGGCGGCCGGTGCCAGCACCGGGCGGTTCTGGCGATCGACCGGCGTCACCTTCTGGCCTTCGCGCAGCAGGTGGCCACCGGCGGCGACCACCCAGTCGCTGGCCTCGACGCCCGACTGCACGGTGGCGCTGTCGGCCGCATAGGCCAGCACTTGGACCGGACGCGCCTCGAGTTCGGTGGTTTTCGCATCGACCACCCAGACACTGGCCTGGTCACCCTCGCCGCGCTGGACCGCGCCCAGCGGCAGCTGCAGGGCTTGCCTGCCGGTGGCGCTGGCGTAGACGCGCGCGCTCTGGCCCAGTTCGACCGCTTCCAGCGCCTCGGCCGCCAGGCTCACGCGGGCCGCATAGGTGCGGGTCTGCGCATCGGCGGCCGGGGCGATCTCGCGGATGCTGCCGGGCAGCCGCCTGCCCGGCGCACTCCACAGTTCCACTTCCACCGCCTGGCCCACGGAGAAATCACCGATGGCGTTTTCCGGCAAGGCGATCGCGACCTCGCGGCCGCCGTCGGCGGCAAGCGTGTAGATGGTCTGGCCGGCGGCCACCACCTGCCCGGCCTCGGCCTGGCGGCTGGCGATCACGCCATCGGCCGGCGCACGCAGCTGTGCGTAACCGGCCTGGTTGCGGGCCACGTCCAGGTTGGACCGCGCCGCATCGACCTGGCCCTGCGCCGCCTTGAACGCGGCAGCCTGGCCCTGCAGTGCCGACTGGCTGACCAGCTGCTCGGCGGCCAGCGTCTGGTAGCGCCGGTAGTCGTCGCGGGTGCGCTCCAGGTCGGCCTGCGCGGCAGCCAGCTGCGCCTGCGCGGCCTGCGCGCGCAGCGCGTAATCGGAGACATCCAGTTCGGCCAGCACCTGGCCCTTGCTCACCCGCTGGCCGGCATCGACGTGGCGCCGCAGCAGGTTGCCGCCGACCTGGAAGGACAGCGCGCTTTCCTGGCGTGCCCGTACCTCGCCCGGGAAGGCCTGGCCACCGGCGCCGGACGCCGGCTGCGGCTTGACCACCAGCACCGGCACCGCGGTTTCAGCGGGTGGCGCGCCCTCCCCACAGGCCGACAACAGGGCTACGAGCACACTGCCAACAATCCATCGCAAGTTTTTCATCGGGCACCGGGGAAGGTAGGAACAACCGGGGGTACGCAGCGGGTCGCTGCGGTTATCTGAACTGCCCGGTAGAGTATAAATATCGAACCGCGTGGTCTAGTATTGACGCATGTCCAGCGTACGCCCCGCTCCCGCCGCGAAGAAGTCCACGGCCAAGGTCGCCGGCCCCGGTCGCCCGAAGGATCTTGGCAAGCGCGCCGCGATCCTCGAGGCGGCCAAGGAGATGTTCGTCGAACTCGGCTACAACGGCGTCAGCATGGACGGCATCGTCGCCCGCGCCGGGGTGTCCAAGCTCACCGTCTACAGCCACTTCGGCGACAAGGAAACCCTGTTCCTGGAGGCGATCACCGCCGCCTGCATGGACATGATGCCCGACGAGCTGTTCTTACCCGACGCCGACGCGCCGCTGCGCGCGCAACTGCTGGGCATCGGCGAGGCCTTCTTCAGCATGGTCAGCAGCGATGCGGCCATTGCCACCCAGCGGATGATGATGTCCCCGGACACCGACGACCGGGTCCGCGGCATGTTCTGGCAGGCCGGGCCGCTGCGCACCCTGCAGGCGCTCAACGAGTTCCTGCGCGCCCATGCCGAGGCTGGCGAGCTGGAAATCAGCGACACCGAGCTGGCGGCCCACCAGTTCTTCTGCCTGATCAAGGGCGAGCTGCACACCAAGATGATGTGCGGGATGTGCGCCCGCCCCACCCCGGCCGATGCGCGCGAGCACATCCGCCACTCGGTGGACTTCTTCCTGCGCGCCTATGCCCGCCGCTGACAACCTGAACAGCCCGGAGGTCGTGGTGACTTCCGGCACTGCGACCCCTCCCCGGCCCCGGCGATGCTTGCCCCGCGCCGCCGCCCCCGGCAACCGCTAAAATGGCCGGCCCACTGCGCTGGAAAGACCCCATGACGATCGATTACTCCCGAGCCCGCGAACTGATGGTTGAACAGCAGATACGTCCCTGGGACGTGCTGGACATGCGCGTGCTCGACGTTCTGGCCCGCATGCCCCGCGAGGCGTTCGTTGCCCCGGCGCACCGCGCCCTGGCCTATGCCGACGTGGAGCTGCCGATCGGCCACGGCCAGAAGATGATGAAGCCGGTCGTCGAAGGCCGCATGCTGCAGGCGCTGGACCTGCAGCCCAACGAGGAAGTGCTCGAAATCGGCACCGGCAGCGGCTTCATCAGCGCCTGCCTGGGCCAGCTGGCCCGCGAGGTACTGAGCCTGGAAATCCAGCCGGAACTGGCTGCCAGCGCCCGCGCCCAGCTCGATGCCACTGCCCTGGGTACCAACGTCCGCATCCAGACTGCCGATGCGCTGACCTGGACCACCGAGCGCCGTTTCGACGCCATCTGCGTGACCGCCGCGGTCGATACCGTGCCGTCACAGTTCCTGCAGTGGCTGCGTCCCAATGGCCGCCTGTTCGTGGTCCGTGGCCGCTCGCCGGTGATGGAAGCGGTGCTGGTCCGCGCCGACGGCACCACCGAATCGCTGTTTGAAACCGACATCGCCTACCTGCAGGGCGCCGCACCGACCCCGCAGTTCCAATTCTGAAAACGTCCAAGGAAGCCGCAATGATCCGCCGATCCCTCGTTCTTGCGCTGGCCGCCGCCCTCTGCCCGCTGACCGTCCAGGCTGCCGACCTGCTGCAGGTCTACGAGATGGCGCGCAATGGCGACCCGCAGCTGGCCGCCGCCGAATCCACCCGGCTGTTCAACAAGGAAGGCCAGGTGCAGGCACGCGCGGCGCTGCTGCCGCAGATCAACGGGCAGGCTTCGCTGAGCCGCAGCCGTGCGGAAGCAGACGGCGTTTCCGGCAGCATCACCACCAAGCGCCGCACCTACGGCGTGGACGGCAGCCAGACCCTGTTCAACTGGAGCCAGTTCGCCAACCTGCGCGCGCAGCGTGCCCTGGGCACCGCGGCTGACTACGATCTGGAATCGGCCAACGACGACCTGATCGTGCGCACCGCCGCCACCTACTTCAACGTGCTGGTGGCGATCGAATCGCTGAGCGCGGCGCAGACCAATGAAGCGGCGGCCAGGAAGCAGTTCGACTATGCGGACAAGCGCCTGGAAGTGGGCCTGGCGCCGATCACCGACGTGCACGAAGCCCGCGCCCAGTACGACCAGGCGCGTGCCGATACGATCCTGGCCCGCAACGCGCTGGAAGACGCCTATCAGGCCCTGACCGAGCTGACCGGCCAGCCGGTGCGCAACCTGCGCGCGCTGCCGGAGGACTTCCGTCCGGAACTGCCGGGCAACCGTGGCGACGTCGACCAGCTGGTCGCCGATGCGGTGGCGCGCAACCCGGCGCTGAAGGCGCAGCAGCTGCAGGTCAGCGCCGCCGAGGCCAGCGTGTCGGCCGCCCGCGGCGGCCATTATCCGAGCCTGTCGCTGGGCGCCAGCTGGGGCAAGTCGGCGACCTGGGGTGACAGCGTCGGCGGCGCCAGCCGCGACCCGGATGCGACCACCAATTCGATCGGCCTGACCCTGAACGTGCCGATCTTCTCCGGCGGTGCCACCCAGTCGAACGTGCGCCAGGCTTTGGCCCAGCGCGACATCGCCCAGGACGGCTACGAACAGCAGCGCCGCGCCCTGGACCGCAATACCCGCAATGCCTGGCAGACCCTGGTGGCCGGCATCAGCGAGGTGGAGGCACGCCGCCTGGCGGTGGTTTCGGCGCAGAGCGCCTACGACGCCTCGCAGGTCGGCCTGGAAGTGGGTACCCGCACCGTGCTGGACCTGGTGCAGAACCAGCGCACCCTGTTCGCCGCGCAGCTCAACTACGCCCAGGCACGCTACAACTTCCTGCAGAGCCGCCTGCAGCTGAGCCAGGCCATTGGCGACCTGGACATCGCCGAGGTGCAGGAGATCAACCGCCTGCTGACCGAGGACGCCGAAGCCAAGCTGCAGCAGACCGCCCCGGCACCCTGATCCGGCCGGTAGCGGAAACGAAAAAGGCGGGCTCCGGCCCGCCTTTTTTCATGCCTTCAGGCCGGTGGCGGCAGTCGGGGGCCGATCAGGGCCAGGGTCTTGTGCAGCGCGCCGCGGCCGTTCTCCACCAGCGCGCAGCCGGTATCGGCCATGCGCTTGCGCTCGTCGGCATCGTCCAGCAGACGCTGCAGTGCCGCGGTCACGCCGGCAGCGTCCTGGCAGATCAGCACCGCACCGGCCTCGCGCATGCGCCGCGAGATCTCCGAGAAGTTGTGCAGGTGCGGGCCGGTCACCGACGGGGTGCCCATCGCCGCCGGCTCGAGCAGGTTGTGGCCGCCAATCGGCTGCAGGCTGCCGCCGACGAAGGCCACCTGCGCGCAGCCGTAGAACGACATCAGTTCGCCCAGGGTATCGACCACGAACACGCCGGTGTCGGCCTCGGGCCAGCGTTGCTGGCGGCGCGTGGCCACCTTCCAGCCCTGCTCCAGCGCAGCCGCCTCCACCCGCGGGAAGCGCTCGGGATGGCGCGGCGCCCACAGCAGCAGCAGGTCCGGATGGCGACGCAGCAGCGCGCGGTGGATCTCGATCACCGCCGCCTCCTCGCCCTCGTGGGTACTGGCCGCGATCCACACCGGGCGTGAGGCCGGAACCCGGCCGTGGAACTCGTCGATGAAGGCCTGTGGCCGCGGCGCGGCGATGTCGAACTTGAGGTTGCCCAGCGCCTGCACCTGCTCGGGGGCGGCGCCCAGGCGCACAAAGCGTCGCGCGTCATCGGAGGACTGCGCGGCCACGCAGGTCACCGTGCGCAGGGTGCGGCGGATCAGCGCCGACAGCACCTGGTAGCCGCGCAGCGAGCGCGCCGACAGACGCGCGTTGAGGATGTACACGGGGATGCCGCGGTCACGGCAGCCGAACAGCAGGTTCGGCCACAGCTCGGTCTCCAGGATCAGCGCCATCCGCGGCTGGAAGCGGGCCAGGAAGCGGCCGACGCTGCCGGGCGTGTCGTAGGGCAGGTAGACGTGGTCCACCGCATCGCCCCACAGCGCACGCACGCGCTCGGAGCCGGTCGGGGTGATGGTGGTGATGACCCAGCGCAGGTCCGGGCGCTGCTCGCGCAGGGCGTTGACCACGGCCGCGGCGGCATTGACCTCGCCCACCGAAACGGCGTGCAGCCAGACCCGCTGGCCGGGCGCGATGCCACCGTAGAAACCGTAGCGCTCGCCCCAGCGGCGCAGGTAGTCGGGCACCCGGAAGCCGCGCCAGACCAGGTGGTAGACGGTGATGGGCAGCAGCAGGTACAGCACGACCGAGTACAGGCCGCGCAGGATGCGCTCGACGGGGCTTTTTCGCATCGCGGAAGGATACGGGAGGCACCCGCGGAAAGCATGTCGAAGCGGCCCTGCGGCGGCCCCGTGCACGCACTGCCGGTAGAATCTCCCCATGTCCGAGTCCCCCACCAGCGCCACCCGCCCTTCCCTGCTGCAGCCCCGCCACTGGCCGATGTTCATCGGCATCGGCATCGCCGTGCTGCTGGCCCGCCTTCCGTGGTTCGTGCAGCGCGCGTTGGGGCGAGGCGTGGGCTGGCTGGCCTGGCACCTGGCCGGCAGCCGCCGCCGTGCCGCCGAGGTCAACCTGGAGCTGTGCTTCCCGGACAAGGACGAAGCCTGGCGCCAGCGCCTGCTGCGCGACAGCTTCACCGCGCTGGGCGTGGGCATCTTCGAGTTCGCCCGCGCCTGGTGGGGCAGCATCGAGGCGATCCGCCCGCAGGTCAGCATCGAGGGCCTGGAGCACCTGCAGAAACTGCAGGCCGAGGGCCGCGGCGTGCTGCTGGTGTCCGGCCACTTCATGACCCTGGAGATGTGCGGTCGGTTGCTGTGCCAGCACGTGCCGCTGGCCGGCATGTACCGCAGGCACCGCAACCCGGTGTTCGAATGGGCGGTCAAGCGCGGCCGCCTGCGCTACGCCAGCGCCATGTTCGCCAACGAGGACATCCGCGCCACCGTGCGCCACCTCAAGAAGGGCGGCCTGCTGTGGTACGCGCCGGACCAGGACATGCGCGGCAAGGACACCGTGTTCGTGCCGTTCTTCGGCCATATTGCCGCCACGATCACCGCCACCCACCAGTTCGCGCGCATGACCGGCTGCGCGGTGGTGCCGTACTTCCACCGCCGCGAAGGCGGCAGCTACGTGCTGAAGATCGCCCCGCCGCTGCCCGACTTCCCCACCGATGATGTCGCTGCCGATACCACGCGGGTCAACCAGGCCATCGAGGACATGGTCCGCGAGGCGCCCTCGCAGTACCTGTGGATCCACCGCCGCTTCAAGCGCCAGCCCGAAGGGCGCAGCCACTACTACGAGTGAGCGTCAGCCGGCCGCCTGCGCCTCGGTCGTGCGGCCGAGCAGCGCGCCGGCATACAGGGCGGCCAGCAGCAGGGTCACCCCGCCCCAGAACGTCGAATAGAACGCCAGGTGGGTGTTGATCGGGAACACCGTGACCGCCAGCGCCACCATCGCCGGCCGCGCCTGTTCGCGCGCCGCCGCAGTGGCATAGCGCCAGGCCCGCCACGCCAGCGCCGTACCAGCCAGCCACAGCAGCAGGCCGATCGCGCCAGTCTCGGACAGGATTTCCAGCACGATCTGGTGGGCATGCAGGGCCGGGCCCTCGCCCCACGCGCCGGGCTCGCCGGGAGCCGGGTCGCAGGCGGGGTACGCCTCGCGGAAGCCACGCGCGCCAACCCCGTTGACCGGGTGCTCGCCGAACATGCACAGCGCCGCGCCCCAGATCCGGCCGCGACCGGACAGCGCCGCATCGACGCCACCGCCGTCGGCCTGCAGCGCCTGGGCGGTCTGCTCGACCCGGGCCCGCACCTGCGGCGACACCACGCCCAGCGCCAGCGCGCCGGCCAGTGCCAGCGCCATCACCACCAGCAACCCCCTGCCGCCCAGCACCCGCCAGCCGGAGAACACCAGCACCAGCAGATAGGTCAGCCACGAGGCACGCGAACCCGCCAGCACGATCACGATGCCGGCGGTCGCAGCCGCCAGCAGCCAGCCGGTGCGACCGAAGCGGCGACCGGCGGCAAACAGCAGGAACGGCGACAGCGATGCCAGCACCTGGCCGAGCTTGGGGTTGCACAGGCCGAACACACCGCCCAGCCGGTCCAACACCTGCATGTCTTCCGGCGCGCACAGCTCACGGCCCTGCAGCGCCCACTTGAGCTGCTCCAGCGACCAGAACAGCGGACTGGTACCCAGCGCGGCCTGTACCAGGCCATCGACCACCCACAGGCCCGCCACCACGGCCAGCCCGGCAAAGGTCCTCGTGCGTCGCGAGGGGGTGGCCACGGCCATCGCCGCCAGCCACAGGAACGGCAGGTAGCGCAGGCCGGCCACGGCCTTGGCCCAGGCCCGCGCCGGATCGACCGCGTCGATGGCCGAGACCAGCTGCGGCAGCCAGTACGCCGCGAACAGGGCCGAGGTCAGCGCCCAGGCCTCCACGCTCAGCAGCGGTGCGATGCCGCCGCGCGCCCGGGCCTGCAGCAACCGCACGCAGGCGAACAGCGCACCCAGCACCAGCACCGCTTCGGCCAGACCCGGCAACGGCCACAGCGCGACGAAGGCGATCATCCAGGCCGGGGTCCATGCGCCGATCGGCGACGGTACGACGGGACGGGCGGGGTCAGCGGACAAGCTGTTCATAGACATCGAGGGTCTGGCGCTGCATGGCCTGCAGGGTAAAGGGGATGCGGGTCGGCGGGGTCGGCGGCGCGGCCAGCAACTGCAGCGCGCGCTGCGCCAGTGCCGTCGCGTCCATCGGCGCCACTGCGCCGGAAGGCTGCAGCTGGCCCAGCAGTTCGCCAACGCCACCATGGTCCCAGCCCAGCACCGGACGGCCCACCGACAGGGCCTCGAGCACGGTACGGCCAAAGGCCTCGGGTTTGTCGGACAGCTGCAGCACCAGGTCGCTGGCGGCATAGGCCCGGGCAATGGCCGAGGTTGCCTCGCTGATCACCAGCGACTGCGCCACGCCCAGGCGGGTGGCCTCGGCCTCGATGCCGGCGATGTAGTCCTCGCGCCCGGGCTCGCGCGCCCCGGGCATCCACAGCCGCGCCGGCACGCCGGCGGCGTGCAGCCCGGCCAGCAGGCGCACGGCATGACCATGGCCCTTGAGCCGGGTGCCACGGCCGGGCAGCAGCAGGACCGGGTCGGGCCCGGCCAGCGACGGATGCAGCTCGGCCACCGCCGCACGGGCACGGGCATCGCCGCGCGCTGCACGCGGGAACTGGGCCACGTCCACGCCACGGGGGATGACCAGCAGTACCGCTGGGTCGGTGGCCGGGTAATGGCGCTGCACGTAGTCGCGCACCGTGTTCGATACGCAGATCACGCGCTGCCCGCTGGCCATGATGGCGCTGTAGCGGCCCGGGGAATTGAGCCCGTGGACCGTTGTGACCCAGCGCGGACGCTGCGCCTGGGGCAGCGCGCGCAGCGCATGCCAGCCCAGCCAGGCCGGCAACCGCGAGCGTGCATGCACGATGTCGGCCCCGACCTCGGCGAAGAGCCGGCGCAGGCTGGCGACATGGCGCAGGGTCAGCAGCGACTTGCGACCGATGTCCAGGGTGAGGTGCTCGCCACCGGCGGCCAGCAGGGGCTCGACCAGGCGACCGCCGGCCGAGACCACGAGCGAACGGTGCCCGGCGGCAACCAGCGCGGCGGAAATTTCCAGTGTCGAGCGCTCGACCCCGCCCGAATGCAGTGCCGGCAGCAACTGCACCACGGTCAGCCGGCGCATCGGCGGACCGGGTCAGTCGACCAGTACGAACACCGAACCACAGTACGGGCAGGCGGCCTCGCCGTTGGGCTCGTCCTCGATCGGCAGGTACACGCGCGGATGCGAGTTCCACAGCGCCATTTCCGGCGTCGGGCAGCTCAGCGGCAGCTCGTTGCGGTGCACGTTGTAACGCTTCTGGGCGTTGGCGGGCGCGGTGGCGGTGTGGTTCATGGGGATTGATGGCATCAGCGAGTGCGAGGCGGCAATTCTAGCAGCGCCGCGCGTCCGTGGCCCGGATACGGCAAGGCCCGGAGATGCCGGGCCTGCACGGTGCAACCGGGTGTGGGATCAGCCGTTCTTCTCGGCTTCCAGCTGCTTGCGGATCTGCGCGTCGACCGCGGCGATGGCGGTCATGTTCAGCACCCGGCGCGAGGTCGCGCTGGTGGTGAGGATGTGCGCGGCCTTGGACACGCCCATCAGGATCGGGCCGATCGCCACGCCGTCGGTGAACACCCGCACCAGGTTGTAGGCGATGTTGGCCGCCTCCAGGTTGGGCAGCACGAACAGGTTGGCGCGGCCCTCGAGGGTGCTGTCGGGCAGGATCTTGCGCCGCAGCGCCTCATCCCAGGCGGTGTCGCCCTGCATCTCCCCGTCCACGTTGAGGCGCGGGTTGCGCTTGCGCAGCAGCTCGCGGACCTGGCGCATCTTCACCGCATCGCGCGAGTCGTGGCTGCCGAAGTTGGAATGCGACAGCAGCGCCACCTTCGGCTCGATGCCGAACAGCTTCATGCGGTAGGCCGCCTGCAGGGTCGCTTCGCAGATCTGCTCGGCGGTCGGGTCTTCCTGCACGTGGGTGTCGACGAAGAAGAACACGCCCTGCTGGTTGATCACGCCGGTCATCGCCGAGGTCGAGCTGACCCGCGCCTCCAGCGGCAGCACGCTGCGCACGTAGCCCAGTTTCTTGTGGAAGCGGCCGACGATGCCGGTCAGCAGCGCGTCGGCCTCGCCACGGGCCACCATCACCGCCGCGATCAGGGTCGGGCGCGAGCGCATCAGGTTCTTTGCCGCGGCCACGGTCACGCCGCGGCGGCCGGTCAGGTTGTGGTAGTACTGCCAGTAGTCGTTGAAGCGCGGATCATCGTTGATGTTGGTGATCTCGAAATCCACGCCCGGACGGATGCGCAGGCCCAGGCGCTGGATGCGCGCCTCGATCACGTCCGGACGGCCGATCAGGATCGGGTGCGCCAGGCCTTCGTCGACCACGTTCTGCACGGCGCGCAGCACCACCTCTTCCTCGCCCTCGGCATAGACCACGCGCTGCCTGTCGGCGCGGGCGCGGTCGTAGACCGGCTTCATCATCAGGCTGGTGCGGTAGACGAACTGGGCCAGCTTCTCGCGGTAGGCGGCCATGTCCATGATCGGCCGGGTCGCCACGCCCGAGTCCATCGCGGCCTGGGCCACGGCGGCGGACAGCTCGACCAGCAGGCGGCGGTCGAACGGACGCGGGATCAGGTAGTCGCGGCCGAAGCTGGGGATGTCATCGCCATAGGCGGCGCCCAGGTCCGAGGCCTCCTTGCGCGCCAGCGCGGCGATCGCGCGCACGCAGGCGACCTTCATCTCCTCGTTGATGCCGGTGGCACCAACGTCGAGCGCGCCGCGGAACAGGTAGGGGAAGCACAGCGCGTTGTTGACCTGGTTCGGGTAGTCCGAGCGGCCGGTGCCGATGATCGCGTCCGGGCGCGCGGCCCGCGCGATCTCCGGCATGATCTCCGGGGTCGGGTTGGCCAGGGCGAAGATCACCGGATCCTTGGCCATGGTCTTGACCATCTCGGCGGTCAGGATCCCCGGGGCCGACAGGCCCAGGAAGATGTCCGCGCCGTCGACGATCTCGGCCAGGGTGCGCTTGTCGGTGTCACGCGCGTAACGGGCCTTGGCCTCGTCCAGGTCGGTGCGGCCGCTGTGGATCACGCCGTCGCGGTCAAAGGCCAGGATGTTCTCCGGACGCAGGCCCAGCTGCACCAGCATGTTCACGCACGACACGCCGGCCGCGCCCATGCCGGTGGTGGCCAGCTTCACGTCCTCGATCTTCTTGCCGGTGATTTCCAGCGCGTTGAGGATCGCGGCGCCGACGATGATCGCGGTGCCGTGCTGGTCGTCATGGAACACCGGGATGTTCATGCGCTCGCGCAGCTTGCGCTCGACCACGAAGCATTCCGGCGCCTTGATGTCCTCCAGGTTGATGCCGCCGAAGGTCGGTTCCAGCGAGGCAATGATGTCGACCAGCTTGTCCGGGTCGTTCTCGTTGATCTCGATGTCGAACACGTCAATGCCGGCGAACTTCTGGAACAGCACGCCCTTGCCTTCCATCACCGGCTTGCCGGCCAGCGGGCCGATGTTGCCCAGACCCAGCACCGCGGTGCCGTTGGTGATCACCGCCACCAGGTTGCCGCGTGCGGTGAGCTCGCTGGCCTGCTGCGGGTCGGCGACGATCGCCTCGCAGGCATGGGCCACACCCGGCGAATAGGCCAGCGACAGGTCGCGCTGGGTCAGCATCGGCTTGGTCGGCGTGACCTTGATCTTTCCCGGCGGCGCCAGACGGTGGTAGTCGAGGGCGGCCTGCTTGAAATCTTCCTGGGACATCGACGGGCTTTGCTGTGGCTGAACCGTCGATTCTAACCCCGTCACCGGCGCAGGTGCCGGGCCTTCTCGATGCTGCGCTGCGACATCCTTCAGTCCAGCCAAAGGCAACTGGGCGCCCCACGTCGCCCTGCGGCGGCGACCTGTTAGCCGGATTTGCGCCGGAACAGGAAGTGCGAAGCCAGCAGCATCACGATGGGCGGCAGTGCGTAGGCGATGCGGTAATCGAACTTGAGCGCACCGGCCATGCGTCCGAAGAATAGTTGCAGCAGCCAGAAGCCCAGCGCGAACAGGATGCCGAGGAACAGCCGCTTGCCCATGCCACCGCTGCGCAGCGAGCCGAAGGCAAACGGCACCGCCGCCAGGCACAGGGCCAGCACGTTGAGCGGATAGAACCAGCGGCTCCAGTAGATGTCCTCGTAGTCACGGGCATCCAGACCATTGCGATGGCGGTATTCGATGCTGGTGCGCAACTCGCTGGCCGGCAGGTTGCGCGGCTTGGTCAGGCCGGCCGCCAGCGCGGTGGCGTCCAGGTCCGACGCCCAGGGCTGCTGCTCGAAGGTCTCGCGGGTGGCCGAGCGCTCGCCGAACACGTCGCGGCGCCCCCCCTTCAACATCCAGCCCTGGCCATCATGTTCGGCCTGGGCTGCGTGGGTGATCGAAGCCAGTCGCCCTTCCGGTGATACCTGGTACAGGCGCACGTCGTGCAGCACCAGCCGGGTGCCGCCGTCGTCGGTCAGCTGCTCCTCGCCGGACTGCGCGTTGAGGAAGGTGTCGCCCTCGCGTGCCCACATGCCCGAGTAGCGGGCCATGGTCACATTGGTCTGGAACCGGGCGCTGGTCTTGAGGATGTCCGCGCGGGCCTGGCCCCACGGACCGACGGTTTCGCCACTGACCACCATCAGTGCGGTCAGCAGCGACAGCGACACCGCCACCGACAGTGCCAGCCGCCGCCGCGACAGGCCCAGCGCGCGCAGCGCGGTCAGCTCGGAGGTCGCGGCCAGCTGGCCCAGTCCCATCAGCGCACCGATCACCGCCGCGGTCGGGAACATCGTGTAGGCGCGGCGCGGCACCGTGTAGGCCACCCAGGCCACCGCGTGGCCGAAGCTGTAGTCACCCTGGCCCACGTTCTTGAACTCACCGGACAGGGCGATCACCACGTCCAGTCCGACCAGCACTGCCCAGGTCAGCAGCACCGTGCCCAGCACCGCGCGGCACAGGTAGAAGTCAAAGATCATCGGCCGCAGCTTCATGCGCTGGCCCTCCGCCGCGACAGGCGGCCATCACGGAAGTAGGCCCACACGGCGAGTGCCAGCAGCGGCAGGCTCAGCCACCACAGGCCGACCACACCCGGCAGCTTGCCGTTGGCCAGCAGCTGGGTGCCGACGAACATCAGGTTGATGCCGGCCAGATACGCGAGGAAGGCCAGCAGCATGCGGCCATGACGCTGCTGACGCGGGGCGCTGCGCGACAGCGGCACCGCCAGCAGGGCAAATGCCAGGGCCAGCAGCGGCGGGGTAATGCGCGCATGCAGCTGGGCAGTGGCGGTGGGGCGCGGATCACCGATCAGCTGCATCGTCGGCAGCAGTTCGGGGTCATCGCTCTCGCGCGCTTCGGCCCGGTCCGGCAGCGCGACCTCGTTGCTGGCGTAGCGCATCAGGCGGTAGTCCAGTGCACCATCGGCCGGGCCCTCGACCCGATGACCGTCCTCCAGGCGCAGGAAGCGGCGGCGCTCGCCCTCGAAGAACATCGCCCCGCGCTCGGCCAGCACCACGTCGATGCGGCCGTCCTGCTGGCGCTGCATGAACACCTTGCCCAGCCCGGTGCCGTCGGCCGAAACCGAGGACAGGTAGACGATGCCGCCGCCGGGCAGCTGGTTGAAGCGCCCGGCGTCCAGCCCGGCCAGCACCACGCTGCGGTTGGCATCCTGGATCAGGCGCTCGGCAGTGCGCTCGGCCCACGGGCCCAGCCACAGCGAGCAGGCCCCGACCAGCGCGACGACCGGCACCACCAGCATCGCCAGCGGCCGCAGCAGGCGGCGCGGACCCACGCCGATGGCGGTCAGCACCGCCATCTCCGAATCCCGGTACAGCCGGGCCACGGCCAGCAGCATGCCCAGCATCAGCGCCAGCGGCAGGATCAGCGGCATGTAGACCACGAACTGCAGGCCGAGCTGGGAGAACAGCAGCCGCGCGGGGAGCTTGCCGTCGGCGATGTTGCCGAGGATGTCCACCAGCACGCCGCCCACGCTCACCACCAGCAGCACGATCAGGGTGGCCAGGAAGCTCTGGACGAAGTCACGTAGCAGGTAGCGGTCAAGCTTCGGCATGGGGCGGGTGGTTTAAACTCTCTGATCGGTTCGCGACGTGCCCAGCCTGCATGGTTGGGCGTAAACAGTCCGCGATTGTACGGATTTGGCTACGGAAATCTGATCAATGTCCCTGGAATTCACCCTGAACCCCGCCGCGCCGGCCTCCGCCGCGCTGGATTGCATCATCGTCGGCGCCTTTGCCGACAAGTCGCTGTCGCCGGCGGCGCAGGCGCTGGATGCCGCTTCCGATGGCCGCCTGTCGCAGCTGGCCGCCCGCGGTGACATCAGCGGCAAGACCGGCACCACCGCCCTGCTGCATGACCTGCCGGGCGTGAGCGCGCCGCGCGTGCTGGTGGTGGGCCTGGGCGAAGCCGCCCGCTTCGGCGTGGCGCAGTACATCAAGGCGGTGGGCGATGCCGCCCGCGCCCTGAAGATCGGCGTGACCCGCAGCGCCCTGCTGACCCTCACCGAGCTGCCGGTCAAGGATCGCGACGAGGCGTGGAAGATCCGCCAGGCAGTGATTGCGGCGGATCACGCCAGCTATCGCTACACCGCCACCCTGGGCAAGAAGAAGCCCGAGGAGCCGGGCCTGGCACAGCTGGCCATCGCCGGCAAGGACGCCACCGCCCTGGCCCAGGGCCAGGCCATCGCCGCCGGCGTGGAATACGCCCGTGAACTCGGCAACCTGCCGCCGAACCTGTGCACCCCGGCCTACCTGGCCGAGAGCTCGGTCAGGTTCGCCAGCGAGCACGAGGGCGCCGAGGTCGAGATCCTGGACGAGCAGCAGATGCAGGAACTGGGCATGGGCTCGCTGCTGGCCGTGGCCCGCGGCTCGGCCAACCGCCCGCGCCTGGTCGTGCTGAAGTGGAATGGTGCCGCTGACAAGTCGGCCAGGCCGTACGTGCTGGTCGGCAAGGGCATCACCTTCGATACCGGTGGCGTCAACCTGAAGACCCAGGGCGGCATCGAGGAAATGAAGTACGACATGTGCGGTGGCGCCAACGTCATCGGCACCTTCGTCGCCGCGGTCAAGGCGAAGATGGCGATCAACCTGGTCGTGGTCGTGCCGGCGGTGGAGAACGCCATCGACGGCAACGCCTACCGCCCGTCGGACGTCATCACCAGCATGTCCGGCAAGACCATCGAGGTCGGCAACACCGACGCCGAGGGCCGCCTGATCCTGTGCGACGCGCTGACCTACGCGCAGCGCTTCGAGCCGGCCGCGCTGGTCGACGTGGCCACCCTGACCGGCGCCTGCATGGTCGCCCTGGGCCACCAGACCGCCGGCCTGATGAGCAAGCACGACGACCTGGCCAACGAACTGCTGGCCGCCGGCGAGCACGTGTTCGACCGCGCCTGGCGCCTGCCGCTGTGGGATGAGTACCAGCCGATGCTCGATTCCAGCTTCGCCGACGTCTACAACATCGGCGGCCGCTGGGCCGGCGCGATCACCGCCGGCTGCTTCCTGAGCCGCTTTGCCGAGGGCCAGCGCTGGGCGCACCTGGACATCGCCGGCGTGGCCAGCGACGAAGGCAAGCGCGGCATGGCCACCGGCCGTCCGGTCGGCCTGCTGACCCAGTGGCTGCTGGATCGCGCGGCCTGAAAAGCAAGAAGCAAAACCCGGGTCAGAGTGCAGTTCTGTCCGCAAAACGGCACTCTGACCCCCTTGATACCCCTTCCCCGGTTACCGAATGCCCCGCGCCGACTTCTACCTGATCGCCAAGCCGCGCTTCCTCAGCGAGCCGCTGCGCCTGGTGTGCGAGCTGGCGCGCAAGGCCAACGACGCCGGGCTGTTCACCACGGTGCTCGCCCGCGACGCGGCGCAGGCCGAGGAACTGGACGAGCTGCTGTGGGCCTTCGACGACGACGCCTACATCCCGCACCAGATCATCGGCGAGGACGTGGACGAGGAAGAAGCCCTCGTGCTGATCGCCACGCCCGGCACCGACGCACCGGAACGGCCGCTGGTGATCAACCTGCGCGATGAGCCGTACCTCGGCGCCTGCGACCGGGTGCTGGAAGTGGTGCCTGCCGATCCGTCGGCACGCGAGCCGCTGCGCGAGCGCTGGCGCCAGTACAAGGCCGCCGGCTACTCCCTCAACAAGCACGACATGTAATTCCTGCCGGAGAGCCGCCTTGCGTCTTTTGATTGCCATCCTGCTGCCGTGGCTGGCGTTCTTCACCATTGGCCGGCCGATTGCCGGCATCGTCTGCCTGGTCCTGCAGGTCACCCTGATCGGGTGGCTGCCCGGCGCGATCTGGGCCGCCTACGCGGTCAGCCAGTACCACACCGACAAGAAGATCGCGCGCGCCCTGGGCCGCTGAGCCCGCGCCCGCCCTCCCCCTGACCACCTGATACCGCCATGACCACCCTCGCCTCCAGCTACGACCCCAAATCCTTCGAAACCGCGCTCTACGAGTCGTGGGAGAAGGCCGGCCACTTCAAGCCGTCCGGCAAGGGCGAGCCGTACACCATCCTGCTGCCGCCGCCGAACGTCACCGGCACCCTGCACATGGGCCATGCGTTCCAGCAGACGCTGATGGATGCACTGATCCGCTACCACCGCATGCGCGGCTACGACACCCTGTGGCAGGTCGGCACCGACCACGCCGGCATCGCCACCGAGATGGTGGTCAGCCGCAACCTGGCGGCCGAAGGCAAGGGCGATACCCGCGATTCGCTGGGCCGCGACGGCTTCATCAGCAAGGTCTGGGAGTGGAAGGCGCACTCGGGCAACGTGATCGAGGGCCAGATGCGCCGCCTCGGCACCTCGGCCGACTGGTCGCGCTCGACCTTCACCATGGACGCTGGCCCGAGCGAGGCGGTGATCGAGGCCTTCGTGCGCTGGTACGAACAGGGCCTGATCTATCGCGGCCAGCGCCTGGTCAACTGGGACCCGGTGCTGAAGACCGCCATTTCCGACCTGGAAGTGGAAAACGTCGAGGAAGACGGCTTCCTGTGGTCGATCCGCTACGAACTGGCCGATGGCGCCAGCTACGAGCATGTCGAGGTCGATGCCGACGGCAACGAGACCCTGCGCGAGCTGCGCAACTACCTGACCGTAGCCACCACCCGTCCGGAGACCCTGCTGGGCGATACCGCCGCGATGGTCCACCCCGAGGACGAGCGCTACAAGCACCTGATCGGCGCCGAGGTGATCCTGCCGATCACCGGCCGCCGCGTCCCGGTGATTGCCGATGACTACGTGGACCGCGAGTTCGGCACCGGCGTGGTCAAGGTCACCCCGGCCCACGATTTCAACGACTACCAGGTGGGTCAGCGTCATGGCCTGCCGATGATCAATCTATTCACCGAAGAAGCGAAGATCGTCGGCTCGCCGTCTGATTTGATCACTCAGATGGCACCGAGCTCTGACAAATCTCTGGGCACAGGGCATCGCTGGGTCGAAGCCATCCCTCCGAAGTACCGCGGTCTTGATCGCTATGACGCACGAAAGGCCATTCTTGCCGACCTGGAAGAAGCCGGCCTGCTGGTCGAGGCCAAGCCGCACAAGCTGCAGGTGCCGCGCGGCGACCGTACCGGCCAGGTGATCGAGCCCTACCTGACCGACCAGTGGTTCGTGAAGATGGACGGCCTGGCCAGGCGCGGCCTGGAGCTGGTCGAGAACGGTTCGATCCAGTTTGTCCCGGGCAACTGGATCAACACCTACCGCCACTGGATGGAAAACATCCAGGACTGGTGCATCAGCCGCCAGCTGTGGTGGGGCCACCGCATCCCGGCCTGGTTCGATGAAGCCGGCAAGATCTACGTCGGCCGCAACGAGGCCGAAGTGCGCGAGAAGAACAACCTCGGCGCCGATGTCGTGCTCAACCAGGACAGCGATGTGCTGGAAACCTGGTTCTCCTCGCAACTGTGGCCGTTCTCGACCCTGGGCTGGCCGAACGAACAGGCGATGGCCGAGCGCGGTTTCGAGCGCTACCTGCCGTCCAACGTGCTGGTCACCGGCTTTGACATCATCTTCTTCTGGGTGGCGCGCATGATCATGGCCACCGACAGCTTCACCGGGCAGATCCCGTTCAAGGACGTCTACATCACCGGCCTGATCCGCGACGCGCAGGGCCAGAAGATGTCCAAGTCCAAGGGCAACGTACTCGATCCGCTGGACATCATCGACGGCATCTCGCTGGAAGACCTGCTCGCCAAGCGCACCCGCGGGCTGATGCAGCCGAAGATGGTCGAGAAGATCGAGAAGGCCACGCGCAAGGAATTCCCCGAGGGCATCGCCGCCCACGGTGCCGACGCGCTGCGCTTCACCATTGCCGCGCTGGCCACCCACGGCCGTGACATCAAGTTCGACATGTCGCGTGCCGAGGGCTACAAGAACTTCTGCAACAAGCTGTGGAACGCCAGCCGCTTCACCCTGATGAACACCGAGGGTGCGAGCTTCAGCGGCGTGCCGAGCCCGCGCACCGATGCCGAGCGCTGGATCCTGGCCCGCCTGGATGCCGTGGCCGCCGAGGCCGCGCAGCACTTTGCCGGCTACCGCTTCGACCTGCTGGCGCAGTGCCTGTACGAGTTCGTCTGGAACGAGATCTGCGACTGGTTCCTGGAACTGAGCAAGCCGGCACTGAACGGTGACAACGCGCAGGACGCCCAGTCCACCCGCCACACCCTTCTGTACGTGCTGGAAGCGGTGCTGCGCCTGCTGCACCCGCTGATCCCGTTCGTCACCGAGCAGCTGTGGAAGGAAGTGGCACCGCGCCTGGGCATCACCGCCGATACCCTGTCGCTGCGCCCCTACCCGACCGCTGGCGAAGTGGCTGGCGATTTCGCCGCCGCCGAAGCCGACGTGGAATGGCTCAAGTCCATGGTCAGCGCCCTGCGCCGCGTACGCAGCGAACTGAACGTCTCCCCGTCCAGGCAGATCTCCCTGCTGCTGCAGGGTGGCGTGGGCGCCGACCGCGGCCGCGTCGAGCGCTTCAGCTCGCAGTTGCGCTTCCTGCTCAAGCTCGAGGCCATCACCTGGCTGGCCGACGGTGAAACCTGCCCGCCGGTGGCCCCGGCCGTGGTCGGCGAGCTCAAGCTGCTGGTGCCGCTGGAAGGCCTGGTCGACCTGGACGCCGAACGCGCACGCCTGGACAAGGAAATCGCCCGCGTCCTGGCCGAGAAGGAAAAGAGCGAAACCAAGCTGGCCAAGTTCACCGACAAGGTGCCGGCCGCGGTGGTCGAGCAGGAGCGCGTGCGCCTGGCCGACTGGAATACCCAGCTGGCCGGCCTGCAGGAGCAGCGCGCCAAGCTGTGACCGCAACGGGAGCCGCCTTGCGCGGCTCCCGTGCCACGCAAACGACAAAGGCGCCTGACGGCGCCTTTTGTCTGTGGAATTCGCGACGCTTACAGCGGCGGCATCTTCTCGATGTCGCCGTCGATCAGCTCCATCGCCATCACCAGTGCGTCCTCGCGACCATTGTTGGGCGCGGGGTAATAACGCGGGCGGCGGCCGATCTCGTTGAAGCCCTCGCTGCGGTACAGCGCAACGGCCGGGGCATTGGAAGGCCGCACTTCGAGGAACACGCGGCAGCATCCCTGCGCGCGTGCCACGCGCACCAGTTCCTGCAGCAGGCGGCGGCCGTGACCGTGCGACTGGCTCAACGGATCGACGCAGACATTGAGCACGTGCGCCTCGTCGGCCGCGACGCTGAGCACGCCGTAGCCGATGATCTGCTCGTGTTCTTCCAGCACCCGGGCCGGATAGCCGGCGCGCAGGCAGTCCAGGAAGATTCCGCGGGTCCACGGGAACGGATAGGCGCGGCGCTCCACCTGCATCACCGCGTCCAGGTCCTGCTCGCGCAGCGGACGCATCGCCGCCGTCACCGGCCTTGCCAGCGTGCTCATTGCCGGCGTGCCCGCCTCAGCGCGCGCAACTGCGGCCACAGTGCGCGCTTGGCCGCCGGGTTGCCGCGCAGCTCGTCCAGCCGCCAGCCTTCCATGACCGACTGCGTCTGCGGGTCGGACGGATTCAAGCCGGAGGCCCGCAGCAATGCGATCTGCAGGCGGTCAGGCAGGCGTACAGAAGCACGTCGGCCCGCCGCTCGCGCCGAGGCCGGGGCAGCGGCAACCCCAGGCTCCGGCGCAGGAACAGGAGCGCGACGCGGCGGCATCGCCGGTGCCTCGATGCGACGCGGCGCCGGCGCTTCGCTGGGAGCAGCCGCCACCGGCTCGGCCGGCACCAGCGGAACCGCTGCCGCCTCGGCGGCCTGGGCGTCGACATAGACCGTGTAGCCCATGGCCTGCAGCCATGACAGCTGTTGCTCGGACCAGGGCAAGGCGCCGGTCATGTCCATCACGCGGCCGGGGCCACCGGCTTGCGCCGCTGCCACAGCCACATCAGCGGGCCGGACAGCGCATAGACCACGCCGACCACCAGCAGCACCCGCGGCGGATCGACGGCCATCATCGCCAGGATCACCGGCACCAGGGCCAGCACCAGGAACGGCACGCGGCCGGCACGCGGATTCGGGTCACCGCCACCCTTGAAGCTCCAGAAGCGGATGCGGCTGACCATCAGCAGCGCGGCAACCACGGTCACACCCAGGGCAACGAAGCGCAGCTCTTCACCGCTCCAGCCCAGGTTGCCATCGGCAAAGGCCCAGACGAAGGACATCATCAGCCCGGCCGCGGCCGGGCTGGCCAGGCCGATGAACCAGCGCTTGTCGACCACGCCGACCTGGGTATTGAAGCGGGCCAGGCGCAGCGCGGCGCAGGCCGCATACAGGAACGCCACCGCCCAGCCCAGCCGGCCCAGCAGCTGGCCGTCGAACTTCAGCGCGGCCAGCGACCAGTGGTACATGACCAGCGCCGGGGCCATGCCGAAGCTGACCAGGTCGGCCAGCGAGTCGTACTGCACGCCGAACTCGGAACTGGTGCCGGTCAGGCGCGCCACGCGCCCGTCCAGGCCATCCATCACCGCGGCGACAAACACCGCGATCGCTGCGTTGACGAAATCACCGTTGGCCGCGGCGATGATCGCGTAGAAGCCGGCAAACAGGCCGCCGGTGGTGATCAGGTTGGGCAACAGGTAGATGCTGCGCGAGCGCGGCGGGGGTTTGATCTCATCCATACTGGAAAGTGTAGGCGTTGCGGGGCCGCCCGAGTAGCTTGAACCGTGGACGCGGTCACGCCCATCCTCGCGCGGCAGGCCGCGCGGCTTGCCAGCCGCTGCCGCCGGTGGTGCAATCCGCGCTCCACACCGGTTCCTGGAGTTGTCCAATGCGCGTGCTGGCCCATCTTGGCTGCCTGTTGCTGTTCACCAGTTTCGCGGCCGCCGCCGGCAACGTGTACAAGTGGAAGGACGCCAACGGCGTCACCCAGTACTCGGAGAAGCCACCCGTGGGCAAGGCCTACGAGGCCATGCGCATCGACAACCGCGGCGGCGCCGTAGCCGAGGCCCCAGCGGCCGCTGAAGACCAGCCGGCCCAGTGCCTGGCCGCGCGCAAGAACCTGGAGCTGCTGTCCAGCACGGCCAAGCTGCTGCAGGACAACGACGGCGACGGCACCCCTGAGACGCCGCTGGACGACAGCCAGCGCCAGGCCCAGAAGGAACTGGCCGAGGCCACCGCCAAGGCCTACTGCAAACCCTGAGGTCGCGGGCCGGCCAGGCCCCGACATCCGCTGATGGCGTGACCCGGCGCCCGGACCAGGTGCGGCGACGCCCGGGCCGTCGTCCGCCGCCCCAAGCGCGGGCCGGGCTGGCAAAATAGGCGATTCCGCCGATTTGCGAAGCCGCCATGCGCCTCTCCCAGTTCCACCTGCACACCACCAAGGAAACCCCCGCCGACGCGGAACTCACCAGCCACAAGCTGATGCTGCGCGCGGGCATGATCCGCAAGCTGGCCTCGGGCCTGTACACCTGGTCGCCGCTGGGCCTGCGGGTGCTGCGCAAGGTGGAAACGATCGTGCGCGAGGAAATGAACCGCGCCGGCGCCGTCGAGCTGCTGCTGCCGACCATCCAGCCGAAGGAACTTTGGGAGGAAACCGGGCGCTGGCAGAAATTCGGCGGCCAGCTGCTGAAGATCAGGGACCGCAAGGAGCAGGAATACTGCTACAGCCCGACCGCGGAAGAGGCGATTACCGATTTCGCCCGCCAGGAGCTGTCCAGCTACAAGCAGCTGCCGGTCAATTTCTACCAGATCCAGACCAAGTTCCGCGACGAGATCCGCCCGCGTTTCGGCGTGATGCGTGCGCGCGAATTCCTGATGAAGGATGCCTATTCGTTCCACCTGACCGATGAAAGCCTGGTGGCCGAATATGAAAACATGAAGGCGGCCTACACCCGCATCTTTACCCGGCTGGGCCTGGAATTCCGCGCGGTACAGGCTGACTCGGGTGCCATCGGCGGCGATGCCTCGCAGGAATTCCACGTGCTGGCCGCCTCGGGCGAGGACGCGCTGGCCTTCTCGACCGGCTCGGATTACGCGGCCAACGTGGAAACCGCCGTGGCCGCCGACCCGGCCCAACGCCCGGCCGCGGCCGAGGAAATGCGCAAGGTCGATACCCCGACCCAGAAAACCTGCGAGGACGTGGCCGCACTGATGGGCATCGCCCTGCTGCGCACGGTCAAGTCGATCGCGGTGGTGACCAGCGAAGGCGATTTCGTGCTGGCCCTGGTGCGTGGCGACCACGAGGTCAATGAAATCAAGCTGGCCAAGGTCGAGGGCCTGCTGGATTACCGCATGGCCAACGAGGCCGAGATTGCCGATTACCTGGGCAGCGAGCCGGGTTTCCTCGGTCCGGTGAATCCGCGCAAGCCAATCCGGGTCATTGCCGACCGCGACGTCGCGGCCATGGCCGATTTCGTGGTCGGTGCCAACGAAAAGGGTTTCCACCTGGCCGGTGTCAATTTCGGCCGCGACCTGCCCGAGCCGGAAGTGGCCGACATCCGTAATGTCGTGGCCGGCGACCGCGCCCGCGACGGCGGCGAACTGCGCCTGGCACGTGGTATCGAGGTCGGCCACGTATTCCAGCTGGGCCGCAAGTATGCCGAGGCGCTCAAGGCCACCGTACTGGACGAGAACGGCAAGGCCACCGTGGTCAGCATGGGCTGCTACGGCATCGGCGTGTCGCGCATCGTCGCCGCGGCGATCGAACAGAACCATGACGAGGCCGGCATCATCTGGCCGCAGGCGATGGCGCCGTGGCAGGTGGTGGTGTGCATGATCAACCCGAAGAAGGACCCGGCCATTACCGCCGCGGCCGAATCGCTGCTGGCCGACCTGCAGGCCGCCGGGCTGGATGCGGCGCTGGACGACCGCGGCCTGCGCCCGGGCGCGATGTTTGCCGATATCGAACTGATCGGCATCCCGCACCGGGTCGTGGTTTCCGAACGCGGCCTGGCCGCGGGCACGTTTGAATACCGCGCCCGTTCGGCGGCCGAGGCCGAAACCCTCGACCACGCCACCCTGCTGCAGCGACTGGCAGGTTAATCGGCGAAAACCGGGTGCAATATCCCGGTTTTTGTTTTTGCCGGTTCCGGAAACGGGATTGGAGGTGTTTATCTCCAGGGCGTGGCGGTATGCTCTGCACCGCTGCCACGGAATGGCATCACCCCAATTCCATTATCCGGAGTAGTTGACCGATGAGTATTGACCTGAGTGGCCTGTCGGCCAAAGAGCTGGCCGCCCTGATCCGCGATGCGCAGAAGCGCAGGACCCTGGTGGCCAAGCGCCCGCCGATCGCCAAGGTCCGGGCCCAGCTGACCGCCGCCGCCCGCAAGGCCGGTTATTCGATCGAGGAACTGTTCGGTACCGCCGGCGCTTCCACCAGCGCCAGGGCCGGGCGTCCGGCCAGGGCCGCCAGGGCCGGCAAGGGCCCGGCCAAGGGTGGCAAGGTCGCCCCCAAGTACCGCAACCCGGCCAATCCGGACGAGACCTGGACCGGCCGCGGCAAGCAGCCGCGCTGGCTGGCCGAACTGACCGGCAAGGGCGCCAAGGTCGAGGATTTCCTGATCACCAAGTAAGCCGGTAAACGGCCTGCCTGGAAAAACGCCGGCGCCTGCCGGCGTTTTTTGTTTTCAGAGGTTCTTGCGCGCCGGAATCACCAGGTTGCCGAACAGCAGGCCGGCCACCAGCGCCATCACCACGTTGAGCACGATCAGCAGCGCCGACTGGCCGGCATTCACGTCCTGCTGCTGGATGAGGTTGAGCACGCCGCGCAGGCTGGTACTTCCCGGCACCAGCATGATGATGCCGGGCAGGCGCACGATCGCGCCCGGGCGCTGGGCCAGGCGGCCGAAAAGATTGCCGGCCGCGGTCAGCACCATCGCCGCGAGGAATACCCCCGCCGGCACGCCCCATATTTCCCCGCCATAACGGGAAATCGCATAACCGGCGATGGCCGCGGCCATCACCCAGGGATAATCGCGGCGGCTGGCGCGGAACAGCATCGCGAAGGCGAACGAGGTCAGCAGCATCGCGCCCCAGATCACCCAGTCCGACTGCGGGCGCGAGGCCTTCACCACCGGCTCCAGACCCATAAGGCCGGCCAGGGTGACCGCGATCACCGCGCCTACCGTGAGTTTCATGATGGTGGTCACCGCCCCGGCAAAACGGGCGGTACCCGATACCCAGTGCTGGCTGGCCAGTTCGTTGACCGCATTGGTCAGCGTCATACCCGGCAGCAATACCACCAGCGAGGCGATGATCGTCGAATTGAGGTTGAGCGGCCCGATGAAGCTGGCGACCACGACCGCAAGGAAGCCGGCCAGCAATGCCGCCAGTGCCTCGCTGGCCTCGCGGGTGGCCGGGCGGCGATCGGTGTAATAGAGCATCAGCCCGATCAGCAGGCCGGTGACGCCGGCGGTGGCGATGTCCAGCCACGGCAGGCCCCACAGCCCGGCCACGCCGGCCGAGCCCAGGGCGAAGGACAGCAGGTTGCGGGTGTGTCCGCGCCAGTCCATCGGGCGGTCGAGCTGGCGCAGCGCGGTGTGGCCCTGGGCGATGCTCATCCGCCCCTGCGCCACCGCGTCGGCGATCTGGTCGGCCACGCTCAGCTTGTGCAGGTCGTTGTCGCCGGGCGCCAGCCGGATCACGCGGGTGATGTCACTGGAGCCGATCGCCTTGGTCGGATCACTGAAGCTCAGGATCAGGCCGGTCGGGTTGGACCACGGTTCGCAGTCCAGGTCCAGCTGCTGCGACAGCGCCACCACCGCGGCTTCCAGGCGCTGCGCGGTGGTGCCATAGCTGTGCAGGCGACCGGCAATCTCGGACACGAACGCCACCCGCTGGGCATAGGTGGCCTGGTTCGTGGACGCGATCGGATCGGGCGACATGCCCGCTAGTATGGCGCGAACAGGGCGCGTGCTCATCTTCCTCATCTTCGCTTGACGAAGGGACACGGTATGCTCCGCGGCGGACGCGCCCATGACCGAACTCAAATCCCCCGCCTTCCAGCATGACCCCGACAGCGCCGACCGCATCCGGCTGAGCGGCTGCTGGACGCTGGCCACCGCCCTGCGGGTCGGGGAGACGCTGGAATCGCTGCCGTCCGATGTGCGCCAGCTCGACGCCACCGGCATCGACCACCTCGATTCGGCCGGCGTGCTGCAGTTGCTGCGCCATGCCAAGCGCCACCAGCTGGGCGAGGACGCGCTGCAGTTCCGCGCCGAACACCAGGCTCTGGTCTCGACCATCGAGGATGTCGCCGACGAACGCCCCAAGCGCAAGCGTGACCTCGGCGTTGCGGCGGCGCTGGAGCGCCTGGGCATCGCGGCCCATGGCACGGCCACCAACATCGTGGCGCTGGTGAGCTTCCTCGGCGAAAACCTGGTCAAGCTGGCGCGCCTGTTCCGACAACCCCGGCGTTTCCGCCTGACCGCCACCGTCTACCACATGGAGCAGGTGGGTCTGGATGCGGTGCCGCTGGTGGCCCTGCTGTCCTATCTGGTCGGCGCGGTGATCGCCTTCCTGGGTTCGACGATCCTGCGCGACTTCGGCGCGGAGATCTACGTGGTGGAGCTGGTCAGCATCGCCTTCCTGCGCGAGTTCGCAGTGCTGCTGACGGCGATCGTGCTGGCCGGTCGCACGGCGAGCGCCTTCACCGCGCAGATCGGCGCAATGAAGGCGCGCGAGGAGATCGATGCGATCAAGACCCTGGGCCTGGACCCGGTGGACCTGCTGGTACTGCCGCGCGTGGTTGCGCTGCTGGTGATGCTGCCGCTGCTGACCTTCGTGGCGATGGCCGCGGGCCTGGCCGGCGGCATCACCGTCGGCGCGTTCGACCTGGACATTCCGCCACGCATGTACCTGGCACGCATGCACGAGACCATCGAGGTGCGGCACATGCTGGTCGGCATGTCCAAGGCGCCCGTATTCGCCGCGCTGATCGCACTGATCGGCTGCCTGGAGGGCATGAAGGTCGAAGGCACCGCGCAGTCGGTGGGCGAGCGCACCACCTCCAGCGTGGTGCAGACGATCTCGCTGGTGATCATCATCGACGCGCTGGCCGCGTTGTGGTTCATGCACATGGATTGGTGATGGACAACGACTCCCTGCCCCCGCCGTCCTCTTCCGCTTCGTCTCCTGGCGAGCCGGCAATCCGCGTGCGTGGCCTGGTCAACCGCTTCGGCAGCCAGGTCGTGCATGACGGGCTGGACCTGGAGGTACGCCGCGGCGAGATCCTCGGCGTGGTCGGCGGGTCGGGTACCGGCAAGTCGGTGCTGATGCGCAGCATCCTCGGCCTGCGCCAGCCCGATGACGGCCAGATCGAGGTGCTGGGCGTGGATGCCCGCTCCAGCGACGCCGCCGCGCGCCTGCACATCGAGCGCAACACCGGCGTGCTGTTCCAGGACGGCGCGCTGTTCTCCTCGCTCACCGTCGGCGAGAACGTGCAGGTGCCGTTGAAGGAGCACTTCGGCGAACTGCCCGAGCAGTGGCGTTACGAACTGGCCCTGCTCAAGGTCAAGCTCGCCGGCTTGCCGGCCGATGCCATCCACAAGCTGCCCTCGCAGCTGTCCGGCGGCATGCGCAAGCGCGCCGGCCTGGCCCGTGCACTGGCGCTGGATCCGCCGCTGCTGTTCCTGGACGAGCCCACCGCCGGCCTGGATCCGATCGGCGCGGCCGCCTTCGACCGCCTGCTCAGGACCCTCCAACAGGCGCTGGGCCTGACCGTGCTCCTGATCACCCACGACCTGGACACGCTGTATGCGATCTGCGACCGCGTGGCGGTGCTGGCTGACCGCAAGGTGGTCGCCAACGCGCCGCTGGAGGAGATTGAACGCCTTGATCACCCCTGGATCCGCGAATATTTCCACGGGCCGCGCGCGCGCGCTGCGCGCAAAGCCAAGACCGAGAGTGCCTGACGCATGGAAACCAAAGCCAATTACGTGCTGATCGGCGCGTTTACCCTGCTCACCGGCATCGCCCTGCTGGCGTTTGGACTGTGGGCGGCCAAGTTCTCCTCCGACCGCACCTGGCAGGAATACCGGGTGGTGTTCAACGAGGCGGTGACCGGCCTGTCGGTAGGCAGTCCGGTCCAGTACAACGGCATTGCCGTCGGCTCGATCACCGAGCTGACCCTGGCCCCGGACGACCCGCGCCAGGTGGTCGCACGCATCCGCCTGGCCTCCAACACCCCGGTCAAGACCGATACCCGCGCCAAGCTGGCGATCACCAGCCTGACCGGCCCGTCGATCATCCAGCTCAGCGGCGGCAGCCCGCAGGCGCCCGCGCTGACCACGGCCAGCAAGGACCCGGCCCCGATCATCCCGACCTCGCCCTCGGCGCTGCAGAACATCGCCGACGTGGCCAACCGCATCGTCGAGCGCATGGACCAGATCCTGAGCGACAGGAACGTGGCCAGCATCTCTTCCACGCTGCAGAACCTCGAGACGATCAGCGACGGCCTGGCCGATCGCGAGGAAGGCACGCGCGCACTGCTGGCCAGCGCACGCGACGCCGCACGCAACCTCGATGCCACCCTGACCACGACCAATGGCGCGATCCGCCGCCTGGACCAGAACCTGGTGCAGCAGTTGCCGCCGATCCTGGAGAAGATGGAAACCACGCTGGTCAAGCTGGACTCGGCCGCCGGCAATGCCGATTCCATCCTTGGCGAGAACCGGGCGGCCATCAACAGCTTCGCCAACGACGGTCTCGGCCAGCTCGGCCCGACCCTGACCGAGATGCGCGGCCTGATCCGCGACCTGCGCCAGGTCAGCGACCGGCTGGAGAGCAACCCTGCGCGCTTCCTGCTCGGTCGCGACGCACCCAAGGAGTTCGACCCCGAATGAGCCGCCACGCCACCTTCCGTCTGTTCGCCCCACTGCTGGTCCTGGCCCTGGGTGGCTGCTCGCTGCTTGGCGGCGGCCGCAACAAGGATCCCATCACCATCTATGCACCCGAGGCGCGGATCAGCGCAGATCCGTCGTGGCCCACGGTGCAGTGGCAGCTGGCCATCGCCAAGCCCAGCGCCTCGCGCCTGCTCGACAGCCCGCGCATCGCGGTACGACCGACGCCGGGCGAGCTGGAGGTCTATCGCGGCGCGACGTGGTCGCAGCCGGCGCCGGACCTGCTGGAAGGCGCGCTGCTGCGCGGCTTCGAGGATTCGGGCCGGATCGCCGCGGTTGCACGCACCGCCACCGGCATCCGCCCCGACTACAAGCTGGCGCTGGACCTGCGCCGGTTTGAAGCCGACTACCAGGGTGGTTCAACGCCTGCAGCGACGATCGAACTCAACGCCAAGCTGATCCACAGCACCGACCAGCGCGTGGTGGCCTCGCAGAGCTTCACCTGGGTACAGCCGGCACGCTCCACCGCGGTGGCCGACGTCGCCAATGCCTTCGAGCAGGTGATGCAGGCCATGGGCAGCGAGCTGATCGGCTGGACCCTGGCCAACGGCGAGCGCGACCGGCAGCGCGGGCCCGACGCCGTGGATCCGGCTACTCGCTGACGGGAGCGACCTGCTCCACCCAGCGGAAGGTCAGGCTGATGCGCTCGCCGACCGGCTTGGTCGTCTTCGGCAGCGAGTGCTGGTACAGCCGCTGGGTCTCGCCGGCCATGACCAGCAGGTCACCGTGGGCGAGCTGCAGCTTGATCCTGTTGCGGTGATTGGCCCGCTCGCGAAGCACAAAGCGGCGGGTTTCGCCGAGACTGACCATCGCGATCACCGGCTCGGGACCGAGCTCGGGTTCGTTGTCGCTGTGCCAGCCCATGTTGTCGCGGCCATCACGATAACGATTGATCAGCACGCTGTTGAAGCGACCGGCGGTCGCTTCCTCCAGTTCACTACGCAACGGCAGCAGTTCGGTCAGCCACGGATGGGGTTCGAACTGGACGCCTGAATAGCGGTAGCGCGCGTCGGCATCGCCCATCCAGCAACTCAGTCGCGGAGAATCGACGTCGCGACCGAAAAAACGTATGCGATGGACTTCCCAGGGCACGGCCTTGAGTAGGTGTTGAAGCAGCCGATCCGCCTGCGGTGCCGGCATCCAGCCTGGCAGATGGCGGAGCTCGGCGCCCCGGATATCTGCTGGAAAAGACATGCCGTGACCGTATCACGGCAGTTCCGGGGGAATCTGTGCGCCAACTGACTATCTGGCGCATCGTCAGGATCAGGCGCGGCGGAATGCGACGCCGGTCTTCTGCTTCAGTTCTTCCTCGTCGACGCCTTCGGCGGTCTCCACCAGCACCAGGCCATCGGCGGTGACGTCGAACACGGCCAGGTCGGTGATGATGCGGTCGACCACGCGCACGCCGGTCAGCGGCAGCGTGCATTCAGGCAGGATCTTGTGTTCGCCGTTCCTGGCGGTGTGCTCCATCAGCACCACCACACGCTGCACACCGGCCACCAGGTCCATTGCACCGCCCATGCCCTTGACCATCTTGCCCGGCACCATCCAGTTGGCCAGGTCGCCCTTGTCGGTGACCTGCATCGCGCCAAGGATGGCCAGGTTGATGTGGCCGCCACGGATCATCGCGAACGAATCGTGGCTGCCGAAATAGCTGGCGCCCGCGCGTGCGGTGACCGTCTGCTTGCCGGCGTTGATCAGGTCGGCGTCGACTTCCTCCTCGGTCGGGAACGGACCGATGCCGAGCAGGCCGTTCTCGCTCTGCAGCCAGACGTCCATGCCGTCGGGGATGTGGTTGGCCACCAGGGTCGGCAGGCCGATGCCCAGGTTGACGTAGGCGCCATCGGTGAGTTCGCGTGCGGCGCGCTGCGCCATTTCATCGCGGGTCCAGGCCATTGCAGTTCTCCGTTACTCGTCGGCCATGTCGGCCTTGCGGGGTGTGGTATGGACGCCGGGCACTGGCCCGGGCCGCATCGGGAAGGTCGGACTCAGCCCTGGCGCACGGTGCGCTGCTCGATGCGCTTTTCCGGATGCGGGTTGTGGACGATGCGGTGCACGTAGATGCCCGGCAGGTGCACCTGGTCCGGATCGATGCTGCCCACCGGCACCACTTCCTCGACCTCGACGATGCATACCTTGCCGGCCATCGCGCAGGCGGGGTTGAAGTTGCGCGCGGTCTTGCGGAACACCAGGTTGCCGGCCTCGTCGGCCTTCCACGCCTTGACCAGGGCAACATCGGCGCGCAGCGCGGTTTCCAGCACGTAGTGCTTGCCGTCGAACTCGCGGGTTTCCTTGCCCTCGGCCACCACCGTGCCGTAGCCGGTGGCGGCGAAGAAGGCCGGGATGCCCGCACCGCCGGCACGCAGGCGCTCGGCCAGGGTGCCCTGTGGGTTGAATTCCAGCTCCAGCTCACCGGCCAGGAACTGGCGTTCGAATTCCTTGTTCTCGCCCACGTAGGACGAAATCATCTTGCGGATCTGGCGCGTGGCCAGCAGCTGGCCCAGGCCGAAGCCGTCGACACCGGCGTTGTTGGACACCACGGTCAGGTCCTTTACTCCGGAACCGCGCAGCGCCTCGATCAGCGCCTCCGGGATGCCGCACAGCCCGAATCCGCCGACTGCCAGCATCTGGCCATCGGCCACGACGCCGGACAGCGCCTGCCGGGCATCGGGGAAAAGCTTGCCGCGACGGGTGGGTGAAGTGGGACGGGACTCGCTCATCAGCCTGACTCGCTTGAAAGGTTGCCCGGCATTCTAGCCGCAGCACCGGGCCCTCCCCCTTGGACTTTCGTCCACCGAAACCTCGGCAGGCCGACGCCGCGCGCACTAGACTAGCGGTTCCTTTCAGCACAGCAGGATCCCCATGCCCCTACCTGCCTTCAAGGCGTATGACATCCGTGGCCGCGTGCCCGACGAACTGAACGCCGGGTTAGCCAGCCGCATCGGCGTGGCACTGTCCGCGCAGCTTGGTCCCGGTCCGGTCGTGGTGGGGCATGACGTGCGCCTGACCAGTCCCGAACTGCAGGACGCCCTGGCACTCGGCTTGCGCAGCGCCGGGCGCGAGGTGATCGATATCGGCCTGTGTGGCACCGAAGAGGTGTACTTCCAGGTCGACCACCTGGGCGCGGCCGGCGGCGTGATGGTTACCGCCAGCCACAACCCGATGGACTACAACGGCATGAAGTTGGTGCGCGAGCAGGCCCGGCCGATAAGCTCGGACACCGGCCTTTTCGCCATCTCCGACGCGGTGGCCGCCGGCACCGCCGAGGCCGGCGCGCCAACCGCCGGGCAGAGCCAGCACCTGGACAAGGCCCACTACATCGAGCACCTGCTGGGCTACGTGCAGCAGGCCCCGCTCAAGCCGCTGAAACTGGTGGTCAACGCGGGCAATGGCGGTGCCGGTGCGATCGTGGACCTGCTGGCCCCACACCTTCCCTTCGAGTTCGTGCGCATCTGCCATGAGCCCGACGGCAGCTTCCCCAACGGCATTCCCAACCCGCTGCTCCCGGAGAACCGTGACCTCACTGCCAGGGCGGTGATCGAGCATGGCGCCGACTTCGGCATTGCCTGGGATGGCGACTTCGACCGCTGCTTCTTCTTCGACCACACCGGCCGCTTCATCGAGGGCTACTACCTGGTCGGGCTGCTGGCCCAGGCCGCGCTGGCCCGCCATCCGGGCGGCAAGGTCGTGCATGACCCGCGTCTGGTCTGGAACACGGTAGAAATGGTGGAAGCCGCCGGCGGCGTCCCGGTGCTGTGCAAGAGCGGCCACGCCTTCATCAAGGAAAAGATGCGCGCCGAGGATGCAATCTACGGCGGCGAGATGAGCGCCCACCATTATTTCCGCGAGTTCGCCTATGCCGACTCGGGCATGATCCCGTGGCTGCTGATCGCCGCGCTGGTGTCCGAATCCGGCCGTTCGCTGGCATACTTGGTCGAGGACCGGATGGCGCGCTTCCCCTGCAGTGGCGAAATCAACTTCAAGGTCGCCGATGCCAAGGAAGCAGTAGATCGGGTCATGCAGCACTACGCCGCGTTGTCGCCGTCGCTGGACCACACCGACGGCATCAGCGCTGAATTTTCCGACTGGCGTTTCAACCTGCGCAGCTCCAACACCGAACCGCTGCTGCGCCTGAACGTCGAAACCCGCGGTGACGCCGACCTGCTGCGGCAGCGCACCGACGAGATCTCCCGCCTGCTCAATGGCTGATTCCCGGAGCCCCCACGAATGAACCCGATTGTTCCCGTCATCCTGTCCGGCGGCTCCGGCACCCGCCTGTGGCCACTCTCGCGCGAGAGCTACCCCAAGCAGTTCCTGCCGCTGGTCGGCGAGCGCAGCATGCTGCAGGCCACCTGGCTGCGCGTGGCCGCGCTGGCCGCGCAGCCCCCGATCGTGGTCGCCAACGAGGAGCACCGCTTCGTGGCCGCCGAGCAGCTGCAGCAGCTCGACGTCCGCCCGCAGGCGATGCTGCTGGAGCCCATCGGCCGCAATACCGCGCCTGCGATTGCGGTGGCGGCGCTGGAAGCCACCCGCAGCGGCGGCGATGCCCTGCTGCTGGTCCTGCCCTCGGACCACGTGATTGCCGACGAGGCGAAGTTCCGAGAAACCGTGCAGCTGGCTGCACCGGCGGCCGACGCCGGCAAGCTGGTGACCTTCGGCATCGTCCCTACCGGCCCGGAAACCGGCTACGGCTACATCAAGGCCGTCGCCGGCGACTCGGTGCGTGCAGTCGAGCGCTTCGTCGAGAAGCCGGACCTGGCCACCGCCAGCGAGTACGTGGCCAGCGGCCAGTACTACTGGAACAGCGGCATGTTCCTGTTCAAGGCCTCGCGCTACCTGCAGGAGCTGGAACGACTCAACCCGGCCATGCTCGCGGGCAGCCGCAGGGCCTGGGAGCAGGCAAAGCGCGATTCGGACTTTACCCGGCTGGACCGCGACCTGTTCTCGGCCGTGGCGTCGGATTCCATCGACTACGCGGTGATGGAGAAGACCCAGGATGCCGTCGTCGTGCCGCTCGACGCGGGCTGGAACGACGTCGGTTCGTGGACCGCGCTGCGCGACGTCTCCCCGCGCGATGCCGATGGCAACGCGCACAAGGGCGATGTCATCGCGATCGACTGCCGCAACACTTACGTCTATGGCGGACGTCTGGTCGCGCTGGTGGGCCTGGATGACGTGGTTGTGGTGGAAACCGATGACGCCATCCTGGTCGGCAAGGCCGACCGCATGCAGGAAGTAAAGGATGTCGTGGCCCGGCTGAAGGCCGGGAAGCGCAGCGAGGCCGCGTGGCATCGCAAGGTCTACCGACCGTGGGGCGCGTATGACTCGATCGACCATGGCGAGCGTTTCCAGGTCAAGCGCATCACGGTCAAGCCCGGCGGCACGCTGAGCCTGCAGATGCACCACCACCGCGCCGAGCACTGGATCGTGGTCAGCGGCACCGCCGAGGTCACTCGTGGCGACGAGGTGATCCTGTTGGCCGAAAACCAGAGCACCTACATCCCGCTGGGCGTGACCCACCGCCTGCGCAATCCCGGCAAGCTCCCGCTCGAACTGATCGAAGTCCAGTCCGGCAGCTACCTGGGCGAGGACGACATCGTCCGCTTCGAGGACACCTACGGCCGCAGCTGAGGCTGACCGCAGGCAACAAAAAAACCCCGGCTTCGGCCGGGGTTTTCGTTTCAGGCGGCCAGTTCGGCGATGACACGCTTCAGCCCCGCCTGCCAGGACGGCAGCTCCAGTGCGAAGTCGTGCTGCAGCTTGCGGTTGTCCAGCACCGACCAGGCCGGACGCTTTGCGGGCGTCGGGTATTCGGAGCTGGCGATCGCCTCGACCCGTGGTGCACGCGGCAGCAGGCCGGCGGCGACCGCTTCGGCAAAGATCGCCTCGGCAAAGCCATGCCAGCTGGTCTGGCCACCTGCGGTGAGGTGCCAGGTGCCGGACAGCCTGCCCGGATGGCGCAATGCCTGCGCGGTGACATCGGCGATCAGCGAGGCCGGGGTCGGCGTGCCGATCTGGTCGGCCACCACGCGCAGCTGGTCGCGCTCGGCGCCCACGCGCAGCATCGTGCGCAGGAAGTTGCCGCCATGCGAGGCATACACCCACGCGGTGCGGAAGATCATGTGACGCCCGCCGGCTGCACGCACGGCCTCCTCGCCATCGCGCTTGCTGGCGCCATACACGCCGAGCGGGGCGGTCGGCTCGTCCTCGCGATACGGCGCGCTGCCCTGCCCGTCGAACACGTAGTCGGTGGAGTAATGCACCAGCGGTACGTCGTGCGCCGCGCACCAGCGCGCGACTACGCCGGGAGCCACGGCATTGGCCGCGAACGCGGCTTCGGGCTCCTGCTCGGCACGGTCCACCGCAGTGTATGCCGCGGCGTTGACCACGGCTGATGGCTGCAGCCGGTCCAGCAGCGTGGTGAGAGTGTCGGGCTGGCCGAAATCAGCCACCTCGCAGGCGCTGCCATCAGGCAACTGGCCGCTACGGGTGGTGGCGATCACCGGGCCCAGTGGCGACAGCGCGCGCAGCAGCTCCCGACCCACCTGGCCATTGCCACCGAACACCAGCACGGTCATGGCGTGTAGACCGGCAGGCGGTCCTCGGCGATGTCCTCCAGGAACGGGGCGCTCTCGTCCTTGGCCGACAGGGTCGGCGCACTGACCGGCCAGTCCACGCCGATGGCGGCATCGTTCCAGCGCACGCCGGCATCGAAGTCCTTCAGGTAGACCTCGGTGCACAGGTAGCTGAACACCGCGCGCTCGGACAGCACCGCAAACCCATGGGCAAAGCCCTCGGGAATCCAGAACTGGCGCTTGTTCTCCGCGCTCAGGATCACCGCTTCCCACTGACCGAAGGTCGGCGAGCCACGACGGATGTCGACCGCGACGTCGTAGACCTCTCCTTCGAGCACGCTGACCAGCTTGCCCTGCGGCCGCGGCCACTGGTAATGCAGGCCGCGCAGTACACCCCTGGCCGAGGTGGAGACGTTGCTCTGCACGAAACGGTCCGGCAGGCCGGCGGCAGCAAAGCGCTCGGCGTTCCAGGTCTCGAAGAAATAACCACGGGCATCGCCGAATACCGCCGGTTCGATCACCACGCAGCCCGGCAGCCGGGTCTGGATCACCTTCATGGCACGATCCCCCGCTTGGCCAGCGACAGCAGGTACTGGCCGTAGGCGTTCTTGCTCAGCGGCGCGGCAAGCTTCTCGAGCTGGGCAGCATCGATCCAGCCCTTGCCGAAGGCGATCTCCTCCGGGCAGCAGACCTGCAGGCCCTGGCGGGTCTGGATGGTCTCGATGAAGTTGGAGGCTTCCAGCAGCGACTGATGGGTACCGGTATCCAGCCAGGCATAACCACGTCCGAGCTGTTCCAGGTACAGGGCCCCGTCTTCGAGGTAACGCTTGTTGAGGTCGGTGATCTCGAGTTCGCCGCGCGGCGAGAGCTTGAGTTCGGCCGCGTAGTCGCTGGCCTTGCCGTCGTAGAAGTACAGGCCGGTGACGGCGTAGTTCGAACGCGGCTGCGTCGGCTTCTCGACCAGGCCCACGACCTTGCCCTGCGCGCCGAACTCGGCCACGCCGTAGCGCTCGGGATCATTGACCCAGTAACCGAACACAGTCGCACCGTCCTCGCGGGCATCGGCACGGGCCAGCATGTCGCGCATGCCGTGGCCGTGGAAGATGTTGTCGCCCAGTACCAGGCAGCTCGGCTTGCCGTCCACGAAGTCGCGGCCGATGAGGTAGGCCTGCGCCAGGCCATCGGGGCTCGGCTGCACCGCGTACCGGATGTCCATTCCCCACTGCGAGCCATCGCCCAGCAGGTGCTGGAACAGGGCCTGCTCGTGCGGCGTGTTGATGATGAGCACTTCGCGGATCCCGGCCAGCATCAGCACGCTGAGCGGGTAGTAGATCATCGGCTTGTCATACACCGGCAGGAGCTGCTTGCTGACGCCCTTGGTGATCGGATACAGACGCGTGCCGGAACCGCCGGCGAGGATGATGCCTTTGCGTTGGGTCATTGTGATCGTCCGATATCAGGCTGAGGTGCCGATGCGCTGCAAGCGGTAGCTGCCGTCCAGGACGCCGTTTACCCAGTCCTGGTTGGCCAGGTACCAGTCGACGGTCAGGGCAATACCCTGCTCGAAGGTGTAGGCCGGCTCCCAGCCCAGCTCGTTCTTGAGCTTGGACGCATCGATGGCGTAGCGGCGGTCATGGCCAGGGCGATCGGCGACGTAGGTGATCTGGCTGCTGCGCGGCTGGCCATCCTTGCGTGGGCGACGCTCGTCCAGCAGGGCGCAGATGGCCTGCACCACTTCGATGTTCTGGCGCTCGGAATTGCCGCCCACGTTGTAGGTCTCGCCGACCGTGCCCTTGGCCAGCACGGTGCGGATCGCCTCGCAGTGGTCGGAGACGAACAGCCAATCGCGCACCTGCCTGCCATCGCCGTAGACCGGCAACGGCTCGCCGGCCAGCGCCTTGGCGATCACCAGCGGGATGAGCTTTTCCGGGAAGTGGTATGGACCGTAGTTGTTGGAGCAGTTGGTGGTCAGCACCGGCAGGCCGTAGGTGTGGTGGAAGGCGCGGACCAGGTGGTCTGACGCCGCCTTGGATGCCGAGTACGGCGAGTTCGGCGCATACGGGGTGGTTTCGGTGAACTTGCCGGTCTCGCCCAGGGTGCCGTAGACCTCGTCGGTGGACACATGCAGGAACCGGAACGCCTCGGCCTGCTGCGTCGGGAGTGCCTTCCAGTAATCGCGCACGGCCTCGAGCAACCCCAGGGTGCCAACCACGTTGGTCTGGATGAAGGCACCGGGACCGTCGATTGAACGATCGACATGGCTTTCGGCAGCGAAGTTAAGCACCGCATCGGGCTTGTGCTCGGCCAGCAGCCTCGAGACCAACTCGCGATCTCCAATGTCGCCTTGCACGAATACATGGTCGGGGTTGCCTTTCAGGCTGGCGAGGGTCTGCAGGTTGCCGGCATAGGTCAGTACATCCAGATTGATGACCCGATGGCCCTTGGCGACCGCTTCCAACACGAAGTTACCGCCGATAAACCCGGCCCCGCCGGTGACAAGCCACGTGGACACTCGCTGTTCTCCTGATCAAACTTTGGCAGCCCACCATGGCCCGCCGTTAAGCATGGAAGGATACAACGGCCGTTCCCGGCGGTCCCTACGGAGCATTAACAAGCGGCGACCCTCCCAGTCTCCCCACCATACGCTCTCGCATGGTCCCTCCGGGGCAGTTAGAATCGGGAACTCTCTGAACCGGCCCGCCTGGTTCCCAGTAACTGAAAAGGACCCTGCACCAGATGAAAATCCTCGTCGCTTACAAGCGCGTTGTGGACTACAACGTCCGCATCCAGGTCAAGCCGGACGGGTCCGGCGTGGTCACCGACGGCGTCAAGCTGTCCCCCAATCCCTTCGATGAGATCGCACTGGAAGAAGCGCTGCGGCTGCGCGACAAGGGCATCGCATCGGAGGTGATCGTGGCCACCATCGCCCCCGCCGACGCCCAGGCGCACCTGCGCAACGGCCTGGCCATGGGCGCCAACCGCGCCATCCATGTCGTCACCGACCAGGCCATCCAGCCGCTGACCGCCGCCCGCACCCTGCTCAAGTTGATCGAGAAGGAACAGCCGGAGCTGGTGATCCTGGGCAAGCAGGCCATCGACGACGACGCCAACCAGACCGGCCAGATGCTGGCCACGATCTGGGGCCGGCCGCAGGCCACCTTCGCCAGCAAGCTGGAGATCGCCGACGGCAAGGCCACCGTTACCCGCGAGGTCGACGCCGGCCTGGAAACGCTGGAAGTGGACCTGCCCGCGGTGGTAACCACCGACCTGCGCCTGAACGAGCCGCGCTTCATCAAGCTGCCGGACATCATGAAGGCCAAGAGCAAGCCGCTGGAGACGCTGCAGCTGGCCGACCTGGGCGTTGAGGCCGCCGATACCCTCAAGACCACCCATTACTCCGCGCCGGGCAAGCGAAGCAAGGGCGTGATGGTCAAGGATGCCGCCGAGCTGGTGGCCGCACTCAAGCAGAAGGGGTTGCTGTAATGAGCAAGATTCTCGTCATCGCCGAGCACCTCGGCGGCAAGCTCAATGCCGCCACCGCCAAGACCGTTAGTGCTGCCGCGGCCATCCCCGGTGCGCAGATCGACGTGCTGGTGCTGGCTGCCGATCCGGCCACCGTGGCTGCCGAAGCGGCGAAGATCGCCGGCGTGTCCAGGGTGCTGACCGTGGGCAACGCCGCCAATGCCAACCCGGTCGCACAGGTCCTCGCCCCGCAGATTGCCAAGGCCGCAGCCGGCTACAGCCATGTGTTCGGCCCGTCGACCACCTTCGGCAAGGACCTGATGCCCTGCGTGGCCGCCCTGCTGGGCGTCAACCAGGTGTCCGACCTGATGGCCGCGGAAGGCAGCCACACCTTCAAGCGTCCGATCTACGCCGGCAACGCGATCATCACCGTCGAGGCCCCGGCCGACCAGGTCGTGGTCGCCACCGTGCGTACCGCCTCGTGGCCGGAAGCGGCGCAGGGCGGCAACGCCGCCATCGAGGCACTGAGCGTCGATGCAGCGCTGCCGAGCCACACCCGCTTCGTCGGCCTGGCCGCAGCCAGCAGCGACCGTCCGGACCTGCAGAGCGCCAAGCGCGTGGTCTCCGGTGGCCGCGGCGTCGGCTCGGCCGAGAACTTCAAGGTGATCTACCAGCTGGCCGACAAGCTCGGCGCGGCGGTGGGCGCCTCGCGCGCTGCGGTCGACGCCGGCTACGTCGCAAACGAGCTGCAGGTCGGGCAGACCGGCAAGATCATCGCGCCAGACCTGTACATCGCCGTTGGCATCTCGGGTGCCATCCAGCATCTGACCGGCATCAAGGATGCCGGCACGATCGTGGCCATCAACAAGGACCCGGACTCCCCGATCTTCGAGATCGCGGACATCGGCTTGGTGGGTGACCTGTTCACCCTGCTGCCGGAGCTGGAAGCACAGCTCTGATATGACGAGAGGGCCTCATCACGAGGCCCTCTTCTTTTATACGGAGTGCCCGGGGGGGGATGACCGGACCGGCGTAACGCCGTGATTCAATCCCTGCATGCACCTATTTGCACGGCACCGTCATCAGCGTGCGTCTCGCAAGCACGACGCCATTGGCGGACACCAGGGTCACGGTATAACCATCCTGCGCCCAGGCCGGAGCCTCCGCACTGCCCTTGGCACCACCAGCCTCCCAGAACTTGCGGGGTTGGCCAATATTGTTGATCTCAAGGGTCGCCTTTTGCAGGCCCAGCGGCGAGACATCCCAGATTACCCGGGTGGCCACGGGCGCCTCGCACTCGCGAACCACTTCGGGAACCATCGTCAGCTCAGCCTTGGCCGTGCACCCAGTCAAGACGATGGCGCTTACCAGCATAAGAAGAAGCCGGAGATCGGCAATCGATGCGAGGTTCATTCCAGCGCCTCCTCGAATTCACCATCCAGGTTCAGTACCGCGGCAGTCCTGATGCCGCGGAATACCGGTCGCTCCCGCAGGGGACCTGTTCCTTCCAATTTATGCCCAGCCCGTCCAATGAAACTGAAGTACGGGGCTCGATACCGGCACTGGACAGGATGTAGGCCGGCAACTGCCACGAATGCTGAGGCACGGCGGCACTCGGACCCGATGGTCGCTCGATGCCTTCAGCCACGACAGTCCAGGGCAGCAGTTGCAGATCTGTACCACCGCCGTTGGTGAATCCCATTGCAGACCAGGCTTCCGGCAGCCCAGGCAGGTGATCCCCGAAGAAGGCCAGTACAAACGGACGCCCTCGCTTGCGCATCTCCTGCAACAGCCGACCAAACTGCTCGTCTGCCTTGCTCACGTGATAAAGGTGGTTGCGTAGTGGCAGCTCCGCATCGCCTTGCAGGCTTGACGGAAGCTGGATGGCAGCCCATGCCGTGGGATCCTCCACTTCTGCCTTGTCATGGTACGGACCATGTGCCTGCATGCTGATCGCGAACACAAACTTGGGTTTGGCCGGTTCCTGCTCGAGTTCGCGCAGGACAATATCGGTCATGGTCTGGTCTGAATACCAACGCCCGTCCCGGAAAGCACCAGGCCACTTCTGGAATTCGCGCTCCGTAATGAATCGCTGGAATCCCATTCCGCGATAGGTCGTAGTCCGGTTCCAGAACGACCCGGCGTTGCCATGTACTGCAGAGGTGGCGTAGCCGTTCCTGGCGAGGAGGGCCGCCAATCCCGGCATCTGCTTGCGCTGCAGGTCAGCATAGGGATATTCCGTCGCCGGAAATGCTGCAAGCGGCATCGCAGTGAGCACCTCGAACTCGGTGCGCACCGTCCCTCCGCCGTACGTGGGAACCTTCATTCCCCCGCCATGCCCAAGCTCGATCTGATGGCGGAGATTGGGGATGATTTCGGGCATTGACGCCATCCCTTTGAGCATCCTCGGATCCACGAGGGACTCGCTCATGACGATGACGATGTCCGGCGCCACTTCGGGCGCGGAAGCCGAAGACAGGGCCTTTGCCCCACCCAGGTCGGCAACCAGCGACTTGAACGCTGGCATGTCCAGGATCCTGGGCATGTTCAAGATCTCGACATGCCTGTAAACGAGGCTGCTTATGAGTCCGGAGCGAAGGACGCCCAGAATATCTACCTGCTTGGAGGCGCGGACCTTCTCCTGGGTATACGCGGCGTTCCATGGCCACGCTGCATGCCAGAGGCATGCCGAGAGCAGCGCAACAAATACCTGCCAGCCCCAGCGCACCAAACGAGCGCGGGAGAACCAGGGCTTTTCGACAACCCAGGCAGCAACCAGCATGAAGACCGAGCCCAGACCGATTTGCCAGACTGGATACCCCTCGATATAGGCGCCAAACAACTGCGCGCTACCCGCGTCGAAACTGGTCAGGAAATACCTGTCCTGCAGATTGACAGGTGTTCCCAGCACGTCCAGCTTGATTGATGCGGCCACGTACAGCAGTACGTGGATCGAGCCAACCAACAACGCGGGGAACAAGAGACGGCGGGTGATGGCCCACAGGAGGAAGATCACCACGAGACCCGGCATTGCATTGCGCAACACACTACCGCTTGCCAGATAGGCGTTTCCCTCTACGTCAAGGGCCCAGCGGTCAAGGGCCCACAGCAGGAAAGGAAACGCGATTACTGCCGACACCGCCACTATCCTTGCTGCAACATTGGCCCAGCGGCCTGTGCATCCTTCCTGGATGCTCGATATCCTGCTTTTCATGCTTTTCCTCCCGCCGGCTGCCGGTGGGAACCCAGACACAGCACGACGCACAGCAGCCACCCAGATCTGGGCGGCAATGATACCTCAAGGTGTGATTACAAGAACCACTTCGTTTGATCGCTCGATGCGGTCGGGAAACCGCCGCTCCAGATAGATGTTCTTGGCGCCGGCATTGGCAAGGATGGAACCCTTCACCTTCGCAGTGGCAAGTCCGGGGACGCTCGCGCTTCCAGCCGCCGACCATCGATGGCGACTAAACAACATCATCGCCCGGATCACCTTCCAGCTCAACCAAATTGCGAAACCGCCCCCCGGCTGGGGACTGATCCGTTCACCTGACGGCACCGGTTTCCCGCCACATCCACCGGCCAGGCGATCGGCGTAAGCCTCCGCATCGCTCAGCGGAACGAATGGAAATAGATCACGCTGGAAGCCATCACCAGCCGCACCAACGTGTAGTTGTTGGCGTGGCTATCGATGGTTCCCTCAGCGTCGTGCGTCCCAGCAGGCGACCAGAGAGCGCTCCCGCCCCCGGTCATTGAGCTCATGGCTCGACGGTGGAAGTGGCTTTCGTTCCCAGTGCTCTCCGCCCGGTAAGCACATGGATACCTGGCTCTCCATCGCGGCGATCGATACGGTAAAGCTCGATGTCGATGATGCCAGCCTGCTCAAGCAGCTCGCGGTGGCGGCCCTCGTCTTCCTTCTTCCAGAAGGCCACGCGGACGTCGCGCATGGAAGCAGCATATTTCCCCAACGTGTGCTCGGTGAACTCGTTTTCGTAGGGGACACGATTCTCGGTGAGGAACGCGAACGGCATGAAGAAGCCCCAGTCTGGGAAGAACCACACGGATCTATCCTTCTCCGTGAGTGCGGCGCGTGACATTGCTGTCAGGGCATCGGTACTCATGCCGACGCCGCCAGTCCGGACCAACCGGTCATGGACGCGCCCCTGCTGGACGATGTTGACCGCGAACAATGCCGCGAGCAGTGCGACGGCCACGAAGACCTGCCAACGACCCCGCGGCAGCCGCAGGGAAATCCAGTACACGGCCAGACCGAGCAGGAGGTAACCAAGCGCCACCATCACGGTGAAGTGGTGGACCCAAAGGCGGGATCCGAACCAGCCGGCCACCGCGATGTAGATCACCGGCAGGGCAACACCGGCCAGGAGCACGCGGGCCAGGCGGGCGCGTTCACGCCACTCCACCCACGCACCCGCGGCACAAATGAGGGCCGCAGTGGCGACCAAGCCTGCGCGCCACGCAACCAGCCGCGAAGACACTTGTTCGTTGACCATCATCAGTTCGTTGCCCACGCCGGCAAGCCCCAGCCGCGTGTGCAACAAGGCACTGCTCACGCCTTCCGTGTACGTGGCGCTACCTTCGGTAGGCTTGAGCCCGCCCAGCGAGTTGCGCATCCACTCGATGAATGGTTCGAAGCCGCCCACCGCGACCGCCAGTTCCACGTAGCCGACCACATACGGGAGCATGCCGAAGACAAAACCCAGGCCCCAGGTCATCAGTCGCGCGAACATCCCATCCCGCCCTGGCCCCAGCACCGCCAGGGCGAGGACGGGCGGCACGAAGAACAGGAAAACGAAGTAGCCGTAGACCGCCAGACCCAGGCACACCCCCGACAGGAAAAGCATTGCGCGGGAAGGCAGCTCGCTGGTATGAGATCGCACCGCCAGGTAGAAGCCCAGCATCATCCACGCCTGTCCGGCCAGGATGATGTAGCCCTGTGTACGGAAGGATCCGAGGAAGGCCATGTCGCTGGCGAGGGCAACGGCCATCGCCGTTGCAAGCGCGGGCCTGGATGTCGTGCGACGAAGCACCAGCCACAGCAGGAGGACGATCGCCGCCCCGAAGATCGCGTGGGTGACGCGTGCTGAGGTAACCGACATCCCCATGATGCCGTACGTCAGCACGCCGACGTAAAGCGTCTGCATACCGTGGTACAGGTTCCCAAGCAACGGTAACGGACGCCCTGGGATCAACCAGACGGGATTCTGTAGTTCGGGGTTGAAGAAACGTGCGACCAGGTAATCCGGATTGATCGCGTCCATGTACAGGCCCGGCAACTCCACGTTGCGCAGGACGCATGCCCAGAACACGACGAGTGCGATCAGCAGGCCGACCTGCCCACGCGAAAGACGCGAGAAAGCCTCTCGCCATCCAGCTCCAAGACCCATTGGTACGTCCTCATTCATCGACGCTGGAAAACATATCGCTTGGCCAGCAGGAAATTCACCAGCAAGCCTGCGACGGATCCGGCAGCAACCCCCAGCATGGGCCACTGCCTTACCAACGGAACAGCCCAGACCAGTACGGCGTAAACGGCGAAGTTGACCGTGAAACCGCCAAGCTGCGAAACAACGTACCGCAGCCATTCGACGGCCAGGGCCTGTCCGCGTCCCGCCGCTGCGGAAAAGGTGATCGAGCGATTGAACAACCAGGTCGTGGTGACCGCGGCGAGGAAAGACACCAGCCGCGCCAAGTATGGATCGACATCCAGCCAGCCGGCCAGCAATTGCACGAGGCCAGCGTCAACAAGGAACGCCAGGCCGCCGGCAATACAGAACAGCGCGAATTGACGCACGACGACTAGCGTGGGCCCGGATAGCGCAGGTAGGCGAGCATCTTGGCCTCGCGCCGCCCACGCGTAACGGTATCCAGTACCAGCCCGATCATGCCACTGAGCAGGCCGGTCAGCATGATGCCCGTAGCCAGCAACGCGGTGGGAAGACGGGGCACCAGCCCGGTGTCCATGTATTCCATCATCACCGGCACCATGAGCACCAGCGAGGTCATGGCCAGGACGGCGCCGATAACACCGAAGAACACCAGCGGTCGTTCAGCGCTGAACAGGCGGAGCATTGTCCGGAGGATGCGGAACCCGTCCTTGTAGGTGCTCAGCTTGCTGAAGGAACCTTCCGGACGCTCCTTGTAGGGGGTCTCGACCTCGCCCACGGACATCTTCATCTCCAGCGCATGCACGGTGAGCTCGGTTTCGATGTCGAACCCCGCGCTCAGCACCGGGAACGACTTGACGAACCTGCGCGAGAACGCGCGGTAGCCCGTCAGGATGTCTGTGCAGTTGCGGCCGAAAAGCCAGCTCAGGAAGCCGGTCAGCATCCGGTTGCCCCACGCGTGCCCAGCCCGGTAGGCAGCCTGCACATCGGTGGCCTTGCGCACGCCGACCACCATGTCGTGGCCGCCGGAGACCAGGCAATCCACCAGCGCCTGGGCGCTGGCGGCGTGGTAGGTGTCGTCGCCGTCGACCATGATGTATACATCCGCCTCGACATCGGCGAACTGACGGCGAACCACATGCCCCTTGCCCTGCAAGGTCACGCGCCGTACCAGTGCCCCCTCACGGGCGGCGATCTCACCGGTTCCGTCTTTTGAGTTGTTGTCGAACACCCAGATTTCGGCATCGGGAAGTGCCTTGCGGAAATCCCGCACCACCTGGGGAATCGCGACAGCTTCGTTGTAACAGGGAACCAGTACGGCAACGCGCATAGGATAAATCCAAGGTTTGGAGACGCCTGCTTACTGGCAGGGCAGACCGGCGACCTGGTATGCGACCAGCTCCTTGCCGGCGGTGTCCTTGACCACGAAGCGGGTGCCCTCGTAGACCCAGTTGCCGGTTTCCGCCTCGCCCTTCAGGCCACCCTTGGCGAACAGCTTGCCTTCGGCCTGGCCCGGGCCAATCACGTAAACCTCGACCATGGAACCTACGGACTCGTCCTCGATCTTCCAATTCACCTTCGAGGCGACCTTGTCGCGGCCGGCGCACTGGAACACTTCACCCGGGGCAACCGTCAGCCCGTACGGGCCTTCCTGGGCCGAGCCTTCCTTGCCAATCGCGGCCACGGCCGGGGCGGTGTCAACCGGCGCGGAGGAAGAAGCGGCCTCCGCAGGCGTTTCGGGGGTATCAGACGGCTGCTTGCCACAACCCGCCAGCACCACGGCGGAGAGGAGCAACAGGGAAGATGCCTGCATGAACTTCATTTGAGTTCTCCTGGGAAAACCTGGTTGTTTCTATGGGGCCCCTGCCGGACGGATTCCGGCGGGGGAAATTGGGGGGGATAGAGCAAGCCCGCTTGGGGCGGACAGCGCGCAAGAATACAACAGTTCGATCAACTGCGCTGCCGATCAATGGGCAGAAGGCGGGCCACCAATTGATTCATCCAGCACCCTGCCCAGTGCCTGGACCGAATAATTGGCCGCAATGAACTCGGTGGAAGCTTTCGAAATCCTCCGCCAGTGCGCGTCGTCTTCCAGCAACAGGCAGATTTCGGCAGCCAGTACCTCGGCATCCATCGAATATGGCACGAAGGCAGCTGCCGCCAGACCCTGCACGCCGACCGGAGTCGTCACCATGGGTACGCCGTGGCGCATGCTTTCAAGCACCTTGCCCTTCATGCCGCCACCGAACCGCAACGGCGCCGTCGCGACCCGGCAACGCTCGTAATAGCCAGCCAGCACTTCATCGCTGACGTAACCGGTCACCTGCACCTGGTCGTTGGCGAGCTCCCGGACCTCGGCAGCCGGGTTCGACCCGACCAGGTGGAGGCGGACCTGCGGGTGGGTCTGCCGGACCCGGGGCAGGATCTCGCGGACCAGCCAGCAGGCCGCGTCGACGTTCGGCGGGTGGGCGAAACCGGCAACGAACAGGATGTCCTGCCGGGTCGCAAGCGTCTGCGAGAGGTCGCCGGCCACATCGGTATAACCATAAAGCGGAACCGTCTTGGCAATGGCGCGCACCCCGTTGGCCCCCAGCCACGCCTTGACGTGTGCGGTCTCCTCGTCGGATGGATACAGCACGACATCCGCCGCGCGCCACATCGACCATTCCTGCTCACGGGTTCGTTCCATGTCCGCCTGCAGTTGCGGGTCGGGCGACAACGCCAGTTGCTGCAGCATGCGCAGGTGATGCACGTCGTGGCCGTAATAGACCAACTGCGCGGAACTGTGCTCGCGCAACGGCTCGACGTAGCCCACCGAAATGTGCGGGCGATTGAGGATGACAACGTCCAGATGGCGGCCATTCTCCTTCGCCCACTCCGTGAAACGGCCCACGTACTCACCGCCGTGCATGACCTCCACGCCCATCCTCTGTAACGCCGGCGCATAGTTGGGATCGAAATACAGGTTGTCCGGCCAGAACTTCACGTTGTGGCCCTTGGACACCAGTTGCTGGAGCACCTGCCACGTGGCGCGCGAGCCCGCATCGCGGTCCGGCTGCGGCACGTAGTGGTCGACCACCAGCACGGTCTTTTTCTTGAACTGGCCGCGGTCCCTGGCGAGGAACACGTTTTCCGCGTTCGGGAAGTGCCCGTCCTCGAGCACGTTGCGCCAGCGCTCCAGGAACTTCTCGCCATTGGTGACCTGGTAGGCCTTGATCCCGCTACCTTCGTCGGTACCGTTGGAGACACCTTCGTAGTGGACCACCACCGAGGAAGGCTGCATGTAGACCTGGTATCCCGCCGCACGTACGCGGAACGCGATATCAGTGTCCTCGTAGTACGCAGGCACGTAGTGCTCGTCGAATCCGCCCAGCTGGTCCCACAGCTCACGGGGCAGCATGATCGACGCACCGGAGACATAGTCCACGGTCTTCAGATAGCCATAGAGGGCCCGGGAAGGATCATCCAGCCGGCCAAAGTTCCAGGCGCTGCCATCGCACCAGACGATACCGCCCGCTTCCTGCAGCCGCCCATCCGGATAGATCAGCTTCGATCCGACCAGGCCGGCGTCGGGCTTCTCGGCAAACGCCTGCAGCAGCCCTTCCAGCCAGCCTGCCATCACCTGGGTATCGTTGTTCAGCAGGCATACGTATTTGCCACGCGCCAGCTTTACGGCCGCGTTGCAAGAACGCAGGAAGCCAAGGTTCTCCGGGTGTTCGCGGTAACGAAGGCCGGGCACCTGTGCCAGCGAACCGATCTCCGGGTCGCCCGAGGCGTCCTCGACCACGATGATTTCGTACGCGACGCTGGCCGAGACCGTGTCAACGATCGAGCGCACCGCGGCAGCCGTGTATCCAAGATTGCCGTAGGCCGGGATGATGACCGAGACCACCGGATTGTCGAACACTGGGACCGAAATGCCGGCGATCGCCTCGGCAGGCGCCTGCTCCTGCGGATTCTCCACCGCCAAGCAGGCAGGCGGCAGCGGACCCACCTCGGAGCGACGCATCAGCCAGCGCTTGACCGGCGTGCGAAGTGGCTCGAGGATCCGGACCCGCGCCAGGCCCGAGCGCCGCAGCGACTGCAGGACCGAGCCCCATTCACCGCGGGCCAGCCGACCCGCCAGGCGGAACGGCCTGGTCAGCGCCCACGAACGGGAATTCACCACCTGCGAAAGCTGGGCCTCGAGTTCGCGGCTTGCGCGCCGGGCCTCTTCCAGTTCGCGGAGCAGGCGCTCCTGCTGGCCCTGCTGCTCGACACGCTGGCTGGTCACCTCGACCGCGATTGCATCCAGGGATCCGCGGGTCGCGTCGCGTTGCTCCTGCATTTCCTGCCGGATCCGAGCCAGCTCTTCGCGGATCTCGTGCCCCCAACTTTCCATTTCCTGCTCCTGCGCCTGTTTGGCCAGGGTGAGCGCGGCAAGGTTCTGTTCGAGATCCCTGACCTGCAGCCCCCGCTCCTGGTACTGTTCCCTCAGTGCCGCCAACTGGACTCCCGAGGAAGTCGCCAAGTTTACGGAATTTTCATAGTCTTGCTGTAGCGCAGCAAAGCTCTCGCGCAATGCGCGGAGCTCCTCATCCAGTCCGCGCGCCCACTCGGTGCGCTGTTCGAATTCGGCGCGGAGATGGTCATGGGCCACGCGCAGCGTTGCGAGCTCCGAGTCGAGCCTCTTGGCCCAGGCCACCTTCTCATTGTACTCAGCCTGAAGGCGACCGTGTACGCCGCGCAGTTCAGCCAAGGCCACATCCAGATCCTTGGCCCAAGCTGCCTTCTGATCGTACTCGGCCTGTAGGCGGCCATGCTCGCCGCGCAGCTGGGACAGCGTCGCATCCAGCTCCTTTGCCCAAGCGACTTTCTCGTCGTATTCAGCCTGAAGGCGACCGTGTACGCCGCGCAGTTCAGCCAAGGCCACATCCAGATCCTTGGCCCAAGCTACCTTCTGATCGTACTCGGCCTGTAGGCGGCCATGCTCGCCGCGCAGCTGGGACAGCGTCGCATCCAGCTCCTTTGCCCAAGCGACTTTCTCGTCGTATTCAGCCTGAAGGCGACCGTGTACGCCGCGCAGTTCAGCCAAGGCCACATCCAGATCCTTGGCCCAAGCTACCTTCTGATCGTACTCGGCCTGTAGGCGGCCATGCTCGCCGCGCAGCTGGGACAGCGTCGCATCCAGCTCCTTTGCCCAAGCGACTTTCTCGTCGTATTCAGCCTGAAGGCGACCGTGTACGCCGCGCAGTTCAGCCAAGGCCACATCCAGATCCTTGGCCCAAGCTACCTTCTGATCGTACTCGGCCTGTAGGCGGCCATGCTCGCCGCGCAGCTGGGACAGCGTCGCATCCAGCTCCTTTGCCCAAGCGACTTTCTCGTCGTATTCAGCCTGAAGGCGACCGTGTACGCCGCGCAGTTCAGCCAAGGCCACATCCAGATCCTTGGCCCAAGCTACCTTCTGATCGTACTCGGCCTGTAGGCGGCCATGCTCGCCGCGCAGCTGGGACAGCGTCGCATCCAGCTCCTTTGCCCAAGCGACTTTCTCGTCGTATTCGGCCTGAAGGCGCCCATGCGTGTCGCGCAGCTCAGCCAGCGACGCATCGAGATCCTTTGCCCATGCCACCTTTTCCTCGTAGTCGCGCTGGAGGCGCCCATGCCCCTCGCGCAACTCGTTGATTTGCTCATCCAACTGCGTTGCCCAAGCCACGCGCTCGGCATGCTCCTGCTGGAGTTCACCATGCGCCTCCCTGAGCCCGGCCAGCTCCGCGTCGAGTTGCCGCGCCCACTCCGTACGCTCGGCATGCTCCGCATGCATATCCATTAACTGTTGGCCCAATGCATCCAGCTGCTCGTTAAGAGACACGATCAGCTCGCCACGGGTGACAACCTCTTGGTTGGATGCAAACAGCTCCTGTTCCACCGCCTCGCGCGCCAGACGCTCGCTGGCTTCCAAGCGCGCGAATCCCTCCAGCGCATCGCCGTAGAGAACGGCCGCTTGCTCAAGCTGCCGCCTAAGCGTTGGCAGCTCATTCCACGGACTGGGGCTTCGCATCGCATCGAACATTGCCCGGGGCAATGCCCATTCAGGCGCCGCATCGGGGACCGCCCGGTGATGCCGATCCCCCCGGGAAACAAACCCTGCCAAAGCCAAGGTATTGGCAGCCGTTGGCTCGGACACCAGCGTGCCCAAGCTCGCCAGTGCGCCTCTCAGCGTTTCATCAGGGCTTTCCAGAAGATCTTCGTAAGGCACGACAGTGCGGGGCATGGCCCGGGTGGCCTCTTCCGCGTCCAGTAGGTGCTCCATCCAAAGCAGTCGCGACAACCCCTCAGGCCAGTCATTCCGGACAAGAAGCGAGGCCGCAACCTCCTGTGGATGGCGCAGCACAAAAAGGCCGACAGGATCCACGCCCATTCGCTCCAGAACTGGAAGCCACAACGGCAGCATCCGGCACATCCGCGGATCCTTCACTGCCCACAGCTCGCATCCTGAGAACTCCTGCCGCAGGAGGGCTTCCAACTCGACAGCGGCCTGCCTGGCTGCCGCCGTCTCCAACCAGTTCCCAGGCATCCTCCGAGGGTCGTTCCATGATCTGCCGAGCTCTGCCAGCAGCCGATCGTGGATGGCGACGACCTCGGCATGCTCCCAGAAACCCTTCGGGTTGTCCGCCGCAGGCTTCATCAGTTGCGAGCCCAGTTCCACTCCGTAATAGCGGAGCGCCCCTGTCACTGCGGAGGTGCCGCTGCGGTGCATCCCGAGCACAAGGATCGCCCGTGCGCGCCTGGCCGGATTTCCGGGGTGTTGCTGGCCTTGGCTTGCTTCATTGACCACAGCTTGTTCTCCGAGACTCAACCTGCCGCGCTTCTGGCCCGCACAGTAGGATCAATACTGAAATCCACCATGCCCGTTGCCAGCCGATCGGGACGCGAAAGAACGCGGAACATCACCGCGTCGACGATCCGGGCCATGTACTTTTCTTCATCACCTACGATCGAAACCACCCCTGCGTTTAGGAAGTAAACGCCTGCCTCCATCGCCGTACGGAAGCGGTACCGGACTTCGACCACGGTGCCTGCTGCAAAGTATTCATGGGAGCGCTGGGCAGTAGTGGAGACGCCCCCCCCGAGATCCAGGCCGCGCATCGTACGGATCATCATGCCGAACCGCACCGCGGCGGCCGCCGTATCGAAGTGAACCTCATAGGCGTAGACATACTCGGCGCCACCGGCCAGCACATTGACCCGTCGCCCGTCCAGCGTGAGCAAGCGCGGCGCGACGATCTGGCACCCCAATGAGGGGTAGACCACGGCAGTGGTCGACACCAGTCCGGGATCCAAGTATGCCTCGTCCTCGGCACGCACCACCTCGATGCTGCGCCCCGGCTCCGCGTCCGGCTGGGACGCTTGCCCGCCACTGTCCGGCGCCTCCTCCTTTGCAGGGTCCGCCGCCGCAGCGTAAATCATCTTGTGGTAGGCCGATACGATCGGCTTCGGATCCCCCTGGGCCATCAATCTGCCTTTGTCGATCCAGAGAGCCCTATTGCAGACCTCGATCACATGGCTGGCTGAGTGGGAAACGAACAGCACCGTAGTGCCGCCTTCCCTAAGTGATTGGATCTTCAGGTTACATTTGCGCTGGAACGCTTCGTCCCCAACAGACAGAGCCTCGTCCACCACCAGGATTTCTGGCTCTACATGCACGGCAACAGCAAACGCCAAACGCATGTACATGCCACTGGAATAGTTCTTGACCGGCTGATTGATGAAGGATCCGATATCGGCAAAAGCCAAGACCTGGTCGTAGCGCGCCTCCATCTCGGCGCGGCTTACACCCAGCACCGCCCCGTTGAGAAACACGTTCTCAGCACCGGTCAGCTCAGGGTTAAAACCCGCCCCAAGCTCCAGAAGCGCAGCAATGCGGCCGTTTACCTGGACTTGGCCTTCCGAAGCCCCCAAGGTTCCGCAAATGATCTGCAGCAACGTGGACTTGCCTGCACCATTACGCCCGACGATCCCCACCTGTTCACCCTTCCTGACTTGGAAAGTGACATTCCTGAGGGCCCAGAACTCGCGGAAGAACTGACGCTCCTGCAGCCCTATTGTCCTCGCCAGACGCGGCAGGAAGAACTGTTTAAGCCGGTCCGAAGGGCGCTCATAAAGGTGATAGCACTTGCCGACATTCTCGGCTTGGATCGCAAACTCATCACAGGACATCGGCAAATCCCTTTCGCGTCTTCTGAAACAGCCAGAATCCGGCCCATGCCACCAAAATGCTCGAGAGAAGCGAGGCCAAGAAGCCCATTAGATCGGGCAAGCGGCCAAAGACCAGCACGCCACGCGCCATCTCGACCACGTATCCAACCGGGTTCAGCATGATGAGCTCCCGAGCGCCCTCTGGCACCGCCTCGATCGGGTAGAAGATGGGCGAGAGGAACAACAGTCCGGTCACTACTACCCCGACCACCTGCCCTACGTCACGCAGGTACACCCCCAAGGCAGCTAGGCCCCAGCTTGCACCCAACGTCCCAAATGCAAGCGGAAGGATGACCACCGGCAACAGAAACGCGGTCGGCGGCGGAGGGCCGATCAAGATCCAGGCGGCAACCAGCCAGACCAGCATGCTCACCATGAAGTGGAACACAGCACCACAAAGGACGATGACAGGCAGCAGCTCCAGCGGAAATACCACCCGCTTCACATAGTTGGCATTGCTGACGATCAGCCCTGGCGCCCGGTTCAGGCATTCCGAGAGCACAGTAAATACCGCCAAGCCGGCAAACAACACCACGGCAAACTGGGCCTTGTCCCCGCTACCGGTCGTACCCCACCGCGCCTGGAAGACTACGGCGAACACGAAGGTGTAAACGGACAGCATCAACAGTGGGGTGATCGCCATCCACGCAACACCCAGCAGGGAGGATCGATACCGCCCGGCTATTTCCTGCCACGCTAGTTGGCGGACCAGTCCGCGATTGCGCACCAGCGTGGAAACGAGGGCAATCGGCGTGCTCGGGTGCTTATCGGTCATTTGCTGTTGCATGGGCAAGTGTTGCCGCCAAATCGGCCTCGAGATCGAAGGAATCCTCCACCCCCACGCTCAACCGCACCAGGGCATCGCTAATGCCGAGCTGGTCGCGGCGCTCGACCGGGATAGAGGCGTGGGTCATCACTGCCGGGTGGTTGACCAGGCTCTCCACCCCGCCCAGCGATTCAGCCAGAGTGAACAGCTCGGTCTTCTCGCAGAACGCCTTGGCAGCGGCAAACCCGCCCTTGACGACGATCGACACGATGCCACCGAAGCCGTCCATCTGGCGCTTGGCCAGCGCATGCTGCGGGTGCGACTCCAGCCCCGGGTAGATCACCTTCTCCACCGCCGGATGCGACTGCAGCCACTGGGCCAGCGCCTGGGCGTTGGCGCAGTGCGCCTTCATCCGCAGCGGCAGAGTCTTCAGGCCACGCAGGGCGAGGAAGGAATCGAACGGCCCCTGCACGCCACCGATCGAGTTCTGCAGGAACGCCATCTGCTCGGCCAGCTCGGCGTTGTCACCGACCACGACCATGCCGCCGACCATGTCCGAATGGCCGTTGAGGTACTTGGTGGCCGAATGCAGCACCAGGTCCGCCCCCAGCTCCAGCGGCCGCTGCAGCATCGGCGAGGCGAAGGTGTTGTCCACCACCACGATCAGGCCATGGCGCTTGGCGATGCCGACAACCGCGGCAATGTCCACGATCTTCAGCATCGGGTTGGTGGGGGTTTCGATCCACACCATCTTCGTCTTCGGCGTGATCGCCGCTTCGAACGCGGCCGGATCGGTCAGGTCGACGAAGCTGAAATCCAGCCCGGCGGTACGGCGGCGCACACGCTCGAACAGACGGAAACTGCCACCGTAGATGTCATCCATCGCCACCACGTGGCTGCCGGCATCCAGCAGCTCGATCACAGTCGAGCTGGCCGCCATGCCGGAGGCGAACGCAAAGCCGCGACTACCGCCTTCCAGCGCCGCCACGCAACGCTCGTAGGCGAAGCGCGTCGGGTTGTGCGTACGCGAGTACTCGAAGCCCTGGTGCTCGCCCGGGCTGGACTGCGCGTAGGTCGAAGTGGCATAGATCGGCGGCATTACTGCGCCGGTGCTGGGATCGGGCGACTGGCCGCCGTGGATCGCCAGCGTGCCCAGGGCCAGTTCGCGGCCCTTGGCGTGGTTGGAGGGGTCGGACATGTTATTGATCCTGCAGGGCGGCGCCCGAAGGGCGCCAATTGGTAAGGGTCGGGAGTCTAGCAGCGGGGCCTTAACGTTCTTTGACGTGCGACCGGGCTCACAACGCCCGGATCACTGCACTCGACGACGCAGGTAGTTCAGCAGGTCGATCCGGGTGATCAGGCCGAGGAAGGTGTCGCCGTCGGTGATGATCGCGACCTGGCCGCGGTCGAACACCGGCAGCAGCGCCTCGATCGGCGACTTGACGTCCAGCTTCTCCAGCTTGCTGACCATCGCCACCGAGACCGGGTCGCGGAAGCGGGCTTCGTCACCGTAGACATGCAGCAGCACGTCGCTCTCGTCGATGATGCCGACCAGCTGCTCGCCGTCCATCACTGGCAGTTGCGAGACGTCGTAGAGCTTCATTCGCTGGTAGGCGGTGGTCAGCAGGTCCGTCGGGCTTACCACCACCGTGTCGCGCTGGCTGTAGGGACGCAGGATCAGGTCGCGCAGGTCGCCATACTGCTTACGCTCCAGGAAGCCGTTGTCCAGCATCCAGTAGTCGTTGTACATCTTGGACAGGTACTTGTTGCCGGTATCGGGCACCAGCACCAGCACCTTCTTCGGCGTGGTCTGCTCGCGGCAGTACTTCAGCGCCGCGGCCAGCAGGGTCCCGGTCGAGGAACCTCCGAGGATGCCCTCCTTGCCCAGCAGCTCGCGCGCGGTGTGGAAGCTCTCCGCATCGCTGATCGCATAGGCCTTGGTGACCCGGCTGAAATCGGAGATGCCCGGCAGGAAGTCCTCGCCGATGCCTTCCACCAGCCAGCTGCCGGACTTGTCGTTGAGCGTGCCCTCGTTGATGTACTCGGCAAGGATCGACCCCACCGGGTCGGCAAGGATGATCTCGGTATTAGGCGAGGCGGTGGCCAGCGCGCGGCTCAGGCCGGTCATCGTGCCCGAGCTGCCGCAACCCACGACGATCGCATCCACGCCGCCGACCTCGGCCATCTGCGACAGCATTTCCGGGCCGGTGCCGAACTCGTGCGCGGCCGGGTTGTCCGGATTGCCGAACTGGTTGATGAAGTACGCGCCCGGGGTGCGGTCGGCGATGGTCTTGGCCAGGTCCTGGTAGTACTCCGGATGGCCCTTGGCCACGTCCGAACGGGTCAGCACCACCTCGGCGCCCATGGCCTTGAGGTTGAAGATCTTCTCCCGGCTCATCTTGTCCGGGACCACGAGGATCAGCTTGTAGCCCTTCTGCTGGGCCACCAGGGCCAGGCCCAGGCCGGTATTGCCGGCAGTACCCTCGACCAGGGTTGCACCCGGCTTGAGGTCACCCCGCTTCTCGGCCGCCTCGATCATCGACAGGCCGATGCGGTCCTTGATCGAACCGCCGGGGTTGGCGCTTTCCAGCTTCAGGTAAACCTCGCACACACCGGTATCCAGGCGCTGGGCCTTGACGATGGGAGTCTGCCCGATGAGTTCGAGGACGGAGGAATGGATGGCCATGTTCACATCTGGATGTCGCGCCGCTGCGCGGCCGGACCGGCAATTATCCGATGGATGGCGGGGAAAGTCAGGCGAAGGCCGGGGAATACAGCGTCCGGCCGGGAAGAGCGTCTCGGGCGACGGCGACCGACGAGGAGGTCGCCGCCGCCCGCGACGGCTGAAACAGTCAGGGGGAGGAATGGATCAGTGCGGCTTGGTGTCGTAGATCCGTAGCAGCTTCTGCTTGGCCAGCAGTTTTTCGCGTTTCATCTGCCCCAGCGTGACGTCGTCGATGGGAAGTACCCCGAGTTCGGCGTCCATGCATTTCTTGTCCAAGGTGCGGTGGCGCTGGTAGAGCTGCTTGAACTCGGGATTGGACTTCATCAATGCCTCGATTTCGCTCTGGGATTGCCCTTCGAACATGATCTGCCTCCTTCGGCTGAAAACACGAACGCCCCGGCCTTTCGGCACGGGGCGTCAACAAGCACGCAGGAGCGGACCACGGGCTGCGGGAGCCTCGGCCCCCACGTCGGCGGCCCTGGGGGCCACCAGATCACCACGTGCCACAGACTTCATTGGCCCGGTCCTCCTGCGTACCGGGCAGCGGAGTTGCTGCCCGGACAATTGACCCTACGCCTGGCCGGAAGTTCCTTCAAGCCTCAAAACACGGCAGATCCGGTATTGCGTGACGGCCGTTCAGCGGACTACGGAAACCAACAAAAATCTAACAAAAACAAACGCTTGAATTACGGCGCGACGATGATCTCGGCCGAGCGCGCCTTGGTCGAGGCGCCCTTGTTGCCGGCGACCTGCAGGCGGCTGGCACTCACGCCGGCAGCCACCAGCGCATCGCGCAGGGTCTCGGCACGACGTTGGCCGACACCGGCAGCGCTGTCCCAGGCCTCGATCCGGACCCGGCCCTTGCGACCGATGTTCAGGTACTCGGCCAGCGCCTTGACCTGGTTGCGGGCACCGGCCGACAGCGTCGCGTTGCCCGAGCCGAACGCATCGCCCGCCAGGGTGAAGACCTCGCCGCGGTTGTCGAACCTGGCCGCCGGCAGCTTGTGGCCGGACACCAGCTCGGCTTCCTCGCGGGCCAGCTTGGCTGCGTTCTGCTGCGCCGCGCTGAGCCGCTGCTGCTGCTTGCCGGCCACGCTGCTCAGGGCGTTCTCGGCGTCCTGGCGGGCCAGCAGTTCGGCTTCGGCCGCCAGGCGCAGGCGCTCGGCTTCCTCGGCCTGGATCTGCGCCTGCACGCGCAGGCGCTCGGCTTCCTGGCGGGCCCGGGCGGCATCACGGCGGCTGGCTTCGATCAGCAGCTCGGCGCGGGTGCGGTCCAGCCGCTCGACCTCGTTGCGGGCCACCGCGGCGCGGGCGGTGGTTTCGGCGATCTCCACCCGTCGGTCGGCCAGGTAGCGGGCCTGGTCCAGTTCCTTGCGCTTGGCCTTGGCCAGCGCTTCGACGGCCTGGCGGGCCTGCAGGCGTTCATAGGCGGCCACGTTGGCAGTCTGGAAGTCGGCGTCCAGCACGGTCAGGCGCTGGCGCAGCACGGCCACCGCCGGGTCTTCGGCGGCACGGGCGGCCGCGGGCAGGGACAGCAGCAGGCACAGGGCCAGGATCGAGGTACGCATCAGCGGCCCTCCCCGTCGGCCAGGCTGCGCTGCAGCTGTTCGACCTCGGAACGGCGCTGGCGCAGCTCTGCGTTGGCCACGGCCTCCTCGCTCTGGGCCCGGGCCAGGTCGGCATCGGCGGCGGCCCGCAGGGCCATGGCCGGGGCCTGCTTGCGCTCGCGGCGGTCCAGGGCGGCGCGCTGGGCCTGTTCCAGCCCGTGGCGGGCCTGGGCCAGCAGCTCCGGGGAATACTGGTCGGCGTCGGCCTGGACCGCGCGGTCCACCGATTGCCGGGCCGACGCCAGCTCCAGGGCAGCGTCCTGTGCCAGAACCGGGGTGGAGAGCACGGATAGCAACATCACCGCATACAGGGAGTTACGCATTTGTGCGAAGCTAGGATTCATTAGGGGAGCCGTGGCCAGAGGGTCTGTGCGCGGCCATTGTCGGAAGCCTGCGGAGTGCTTGCAACGGTACTTCGCTGATTGTTGGGGAAACATTGCGCATGGATATCGGCTACTTCCTGAAGCTGATGACCGAGAAGAACGCCTCGGACATGTTCCTGACCACGGGAGCACCGGTCTACATCAAGATCGAGGGCAAGCTGTATCCGCTGGGCAATACCGGCCTGCCGCCGGGCATGGTCAAGAAGATCGCCTACTCGCTGATGGACGAGGGCCAGGTGCCGCAGTTCGAGCGTGACCTGGAGCTCAACATGGCCATCGCCCTGGCCGACGCCGGGCGCTTCCGCGTCAACGTGTTCAAGCAGCGCGGCGAGGTCGGCATGGTGATCCGTGCGATCAAGAGCCGGATCCCGTCCATCGAGGAGCTGAACCTGCCGCAGGTGCTCAAGGACGTGATCATGACCCCGCGCGGCCTCGTCCTGGTGGTCGGCTCGACCGGCTCGGGCAAGTCGACCTCGCTGGCGTCGATGATCGACCACCGCAACAGCACCTCGACCGGCCACATCCTCACCATCGAGGATCCGATCGAGTTCCTGCACAAGCACAAGATGTCCATCGTCAACCAGCGCGAGGTCGGCCTGGACACCCATGCCTTCCACAACGCGCTAAAGAACGCGATGCGCGAGGCGCCGGACGTGATCCTGATCGGCGAGATCCTCGACGCCGAGACCATGGAGGCGGCCATCGCCTTCGCCGAAACCGGCCACCTGTGCCTGGCGACGCTGCACTCCAACAACGCCGACCAGACCATCGAGCGCATCCTCAACTTCTTCCCGGAAAGCGCGCACAAGAACGTGCTGATGAACCTGGCGCTGAACCTGCGCGCGGTCATCTCCCAGCGTCTGGTCAAGGGCAAGGACGGACGCCGCCTGCCGGCCACCGAAGTGCTGCTGAACACGCCGATGATCCGCGACCTGCTGCGCCGCGGCCAGATCCACGAGATCAAGCAGGCGATGGAGGAATCGCTGGAGGAAGGCATGGAGACCTTCGACCAGTGCCTGTTCCGCATGGCCAAGGCCGGCACCATCGAGCAGGAGGAGGCGCTGCGCGCGGCCGACTCGCGCGATGGCCTGGCCTTGAAGTTCCGCCTGTCCGAAGGCGCTTCCGGCGAACACGACCCTTACGCCGACTACACCAGCGCCTCGCCGACCATCACCCACGGCTTCTGAGCCCGGAGCCGCTGGATGATCCCCACACCGCCGGGCATTGCCCGGCGGTGCTGTTTCAGGGCGAGGCTGGTGCCTCGATCTGAACCCTTCAGCCTGGATTTCCTGCGTCTCACTGGATGAGACGGACGCTGCGTAGGGTCCGCAGATGGACACCGTGCGCAAGCTGGCCATCCTTGCCGATGCCGCGAAATACGATGCTTCCTGCGCCTCCAGCGGCGCGGGCAAGCGCGACTCGCGTGCTTCCGGCGGGATCGGCAGCACCGAGGGCATGGGCATCTGCCACAGCTACACGCCCGATGGCCGCTGCGTGTCGCTGCTGAAGATCCTGCTGACCAACTTCTGCATCTACGACTGCGCGTACTGCATCAACCGCGTGTCCAGCAACGTCGCGCGGGCGCGCTTCACCGTGGATGAGGTAGTCGCGCTGACGCTGGACTTCTACCGGCGCAACTACATCGAGGGCCTGTTCCTCTCCAGCGGCATCATCCGCAACGCCGACTACACGATGGAACAGATGGTCGAAGTGGCGCGCGTGCTGCGCGAGGAGCACCGCTTTGCCGGCTACATCCACCTCAAGACCATCCCCGAGGCCTCGGCCGAGCTGCTGGCCGCCGCCGGCCGCCATGCCGACCGGCTGTCGATCAACGTCGAACTGCCCACCGAAACCGGGCTGGCGCAGCTGGCGCCGGAAAAGACCGTGCATTCGATCCGCGGCGCGATGGGCGAGCTGCGCTGGCGCATCGACGAGGCCAGGGAAGCCCGCAAGGCGCGGCAGAAGGTCAGCGCGCCGGTGGCGGCCCCGGTCGCCCGGCCCCGTCCGCCGCGTTTCGCCCCGGCCGGACAGAGCACGCAGATGATCGTCGGTGCCGATGGCGCCAGCGACCGGCAGATCCTGGCCACGGCCGACACGCTGTACGGCAACTACCGGATGCGCCGGGTGTACTTCTCCGCGTTCAGCCCGATTCCGGATGCGAGCCGGCAACTGCCGCTGCAGCCGCCACCGCTGCAGCGCGAGCACCGCCTCTACCAGGCCGACTGGCTGCTGCGTTTCTACGGCTACCAGGTCGAGGAGATCACCGATGATGGCGGTGACGGCATGCTCGACCTGGACATCGACCCGAAGATGGCGTGGGCGATCCGCCACCCCGAGCGTTTCCCGGTGGACCTGAACCGCGCGCCGAAGGAAATGCTGCTGCGCGTGCCCGGGCTGGGCGTGCGCAACGTCAAGCGCGTACTGATGGCCCGCCGCCACGGCCGCCTGCGCGTGGCCGACGTGGCGCGGCTGAAGGCGCCGATGGCCAAGCTGCTGCCGTTCGTGCAACTGGCCGACCACCACCCGCGAGCGGCGCTTGACGACCCGGCACGGCTGCGTGCACAGCTGGCACCGCCGCCGCGCCAGGGTTCGCTGTTCGACGCTCCCGCCACGCACTGATGGCACGCTGGTCGTTGCGCGTGGACCCGCCGTGGTCGCTGCCGGCCTGGCGTGAGGCCGCCCGGCAGGGCCTGCTGGCCGAAGCCCCGCCGGAGGAACTGGACTGGCTGGGCGGCGGCGAAGCCTCGCTGCTGGATGCCCCGGCCCTGCCTGCCGCGGATCCTGCACGTCCCACGCCCGGCGTGCCGCGCGGGTTCCTCGAACTGGCCGGCTCGTGCCTGTGCCACCGCGATCCGCAGGTGATGCCCCTGCTCTACCGGCTGCTGTGGCGATTGACCCACGGCGAGCGCGGCCTGCTGTCCAATCCGGCCGATGGCGACGTGCTGCGCGCGATGGCGCTGGCCCAGGCGGTGCGCCGCGACAGCCACAAGATGAAGGCCTTCGTGCGCTTCCGCCAGGTGCCGGGACAGGACAACGCCTTCATCGCCTGGTTCGAGCCGGAGCACCACATCGTCGACCGCGTCGCGCCGTTCTTCGCACGCCGCTTCACCGGCATGCACTGGGCCATCCTCACCCCTTACCGTTCGGTGAGCTGGGATGGCCAGGCGCTAATCTTCGGACCGGGCGGCACGCGCCAGCAGGCGCCGGCCGAGGATGCACGTGAAGCGCTGTGGCGCACCTACTACGCCAGCATCTTCAATCCGGCGCGGCTCAACACGCGGATGATGCAGCAGGAAATGCCGGCCAAATACTGGAAGCACCTGCCCGAGGCCACCCTGTTGCCGGAACTGGTGCGCGATGCCGGCGCTCGCGTACAGGAAATGCATGATCGCCCCGCCCAGGCGCCGCAGCGGCGCATCCCCAAGCGGCCAGCCGCCACGCCGCCGTCACCACCGACCAGCCTGGACACCCTGCGCCAGCAGGCGGCGACCTGCCGGCAGTGTCCGCTGTGGGAACCGGCCACGCAGACGGTGTTCGGCACCGGCCCGGCCGATGCGCAGGTGATGCTGGTCGGCGAACAGCCCGGCGATGTCGAGGACCTGTGCGGCCGTCCGTTCAGCGGCCCGGCCGGCGCACTGCTCGACCGGGCGCTGCAGGAACTGGGCGTCGACCGCGAGCAGCTGTACCTGACCAACGCGGTCAAGCATTTCCGCTACGAGCGCAGTGGCAAGGTGCGCCTGCACAAGCGCCCGGGCAGCAGCCACGTCAAGGCGTGCCGGCCGTGGCTGATGGGCGAGATCGCGCGCGTGCGGCCTCGCATCATCGTGTGCCTGGGGGCGACCGCGGCTGCGGCGGTGTTTGGTGCCGGCTTTGACCTGGCCCGCGACCGTGGCCGCTGGCACACGCTCGATGATGGCACCCGTGGCTACGCCACCGTGCATCCGGCCTGGGTGCTGCGCCAGGGCGATGGGCCGCGGCGCGAGGCAGCGTACCGGTTGTTCGTGGACGACCTGCGCCAGTTGCGCCCGGGCGGAACCGGCGGCGAGTGAGCGATCCCGCTCAGGCCGCGTCGGGCTGGTTTTCCGGACGCGCGGTGTCGAAGGCCGGCAGCGCCAGGCAGGCCTGCTCGATCCGCCGCAGGGTCGGATACGGCGACAGGTCCACGGCGAAGCGACGGGCGTTGTACAGCTGCGGCACCAGGCAGCAGTCGGCCAGCGTGGGTGTTTCGCCGTGGCAGAACGTGCCAGTTGCGGGCGAGACCAGCAACTGCTCCAGCGCGGCGAAACCGGTCTGCATCCAGTGCACCACCCAGTCCTCGCGCTCGGACTGCGGCACGTGCCAGGTGCCGTCGAAGAACTGCAGCACGCGCAGGTTGTTGAGCGGATGGATGTCGCAGGCCACCAGCTGCGCCAGCGCGCGCACGCGGGCGCGACCGGCGGCGTCGGCCGGCAGCAGCGCCGGCTGCGGCCAGACCTCGTCCACGTATTCCAGGATGGCCAGCGACTGCCGCAGCACGATCTCGCCGTGGCACAGCGTCGGCACCAGTTCCTGCGGATTGAGCGCGGCGTAGTCGGCGGCATGCTGCTGGCCACCATCGCGCACCAGGTGGACCGGCTGCATCCGGTACGGCAGCGACTTCAGGTTCAGGCCGATGCGCACGCGGTAGGCGGCGCTGGAGCGCCAGTAGCTGTAAAGCAGCAGTGCTTCATCCATGGCTGAAACTCGTCCCCAAGTGCGGGTCACTACGATACCGGCCGAACCGGCAGGCGCGGGGCCGCCGGTCGCCGGGGTACTGCCGCCGGGCGGATCAGGGCGTGGGCGCCTGCTCGATGCGCTGCTCGATCGCACCGAAGATGCTGTTGCCGTCGCGGTCGAGCATCTCGATCCGCACGGTGTCGCCGAAGCTCATGAAGGGCGTGCTGGGCTTGCCGTCGCGCAGGGTTTCCACGGTGCGCTGCTCGGCAAAGCAGGAGGCGCCCTTGCCGGTGTCCTCGTTGGCAATGGTGCCCGAGCCGACGATCGCGCCGGCCGACAGCGGGCGCGTCTTCGCGGCGTGGGCCACCAGCTGGGCGAAGTTGAACTGCATGTCCACGCCGGCTTCCGGCGCGCCGAACCACTTGCCGTTGATGTGGGTCAGCAGCGGCAGGTGCACCTTGCTGTCGCGCCAGGCATCGCCCAGCTCGTCAGGGGTGACGAACACCGGGCTCAGCGCCGAGCGCGGCTTGGACTGCAGGAAGCCGAAACCCTTGGCCAGCTCGCCCGGGATCAGGTTGCGCAGCGAGACGTCGTTGACCAGGCCGACCAGCTGGATGTGGCCAGCGGCCTGCTCCGGGGTGACGGCCATAGGCACGTCGTCGGTGACCACCACGATCTCGGCTTCCAGGTCGATGCCATAGTCCTCGCTGGTCACCTTGACCGCATCGCGCGGGCCGTAGAAGCCGGCGCTGGTGGCCTGGTACATCAGCGGGTCGGTGTAGAAGCTTTCCGGCACCTCGGCGCCGCGGGCGCGGCGCACGCGCTCCACGTGCGGCAGGTAGGCGCTGCCGTCGACGAACTCGTAGGCACGCGGCAGCGGCGCGGCCAGCGCCTGCATGTCCACGTCGAACGCGCCCTCGGCTTCACCGTCGTTGAGCGACTGGTACAGCGCGTTCAGGCGCGGGGCCACGTTGCTCCAGTCCTCCAGCGCGCGCTGCAGGGTCGGCGCGATGCCGGTGGCGCGTACGCCGCGGGAGAGGTCACGGGAAACGACGATCAGCGTGCCGTCGCGGCCGCCTTCCTTCAGGGAGCCAAGCTTCATGGGGTGTCCTGCGCCAGTGCGGAAAAACCGGTTTCAAGTGTAATCAATGCCCCCGAGCCCGGGCCAGCTGCAGCGCACCAAGCTGAACAGGGGTTTTTGTGCATTGCGAAACAATCATCTAGACTTTGCGGGTCTGCCAAGCGGCCGTCCGTTTCCCTCAGGGATCGCCGGCGCCACGGATTCACGATCCAGCGCCCGCCCCCGTTCCGACGCCTTTCGTCTTGCATTCCAGCCTGCGCACCGCGCCGGTTGTACCCGATCTCGCAGCGCGGTTCACGGGAACGCTCCGAGTCAGCCGGCCTTTCAGCCGGTTGCGCACGTCCACACTGGACCTGCGCGATTCCTTGGAGCTCCTCATGTCGTTTGAATCCCTGGGCCTTGCGCCCTTCCTGCTGCGTGCGCTCGCCGAGCAGGGCTACGAAAACCCCACCCCGATCCAGGAGCAGGCGATCCCGCTGGCCCTGGATGGTCGCGACCTGCTGGCCGGCGCACAGACCGGTACCGGCAAGACCGCCGCCTTCGGCCTGCCGCTGCTGCAGCACCTGGGCACCTCGCCGCAGCCGGTTGGCCCGGGTCCGCGCAAGCCGCGCGCCTTGGTGCTGGCCCCGACCCGCGAACTGGCCACCCAGGTGCATGACAGCCTGCGCGGCTACAGCAAGTACCTGCGCATCCCCAGCGCCTGCATTTACGGCGGCGTCGGCATGGGCAACCAGCTGGACGTCCTGCGCCGCGGCGTGGACCTGCTGGTCGCCTGCCCGGGCCGCCTGATCGACCACCTGGAGCGTCGCTCGATCGACCTGTCCGGCGTGGAGATCCTGGTGCTGGATGAGGCCGACCGCATGCTCGACATGGGCTTCCTGCCCTCGATCAAGCGCATCCTCGCCAAGCTGCCGCGGCAGAACCGCCAGACCCTGCTGTTCTCGGCCACCTTCGCCGAGCCGATCAAGGCCCTGGCGATGGAGTTCATGCGCAACCCGGAGCAGATCCAGGTCACGCCGAAGAACACCGTGGCCGAGACCATCACCCACAAGGTGCATCCGGTCGACGGCGCCCGCAAGCGCGAACTGCTGCTGCACCTGCTGGCCGAGGATTCCCGCGTGCAGACGCTGGTGTTCGCCAAGACCAAGCACGGCAGCGACAAGCTGGCCACGTTCCTGGAAAAGAGCGGCATCAAGACCGCGGCCATCCACGGCAACAAGAGCCAGGGCCAGCGCCTGCGTGCGCTGGGTGACTTCAAGGCCGGTCGCGTGACCGTGCTGGTGGCCACCGACATCGCCGCGCGCGGCATCGACATCAACGAGCTGCCGAAGGTCATCAACTACGACCTGCCGATGGTGCCGGAGGACTACGTGCACCGCATCGGCCGTACCGGCCGCAATGGCGCCACCGGCGAGGCGATCTCGCTGGTCGCCCAGGACGAGGCCAAGCTGCTGCGCCAGATCGTGCGCCTGCTCGGTACCGACATGGAGATCCGCGACGTGCCGGGCTTCGTTCCGCAGACGCCGATCCGCTGGGGCAACAGCGCCCCGGGCAAGGCCGAGGTACCGGGTGGCGAGCGCGCTCCGCGTCGCGGCAACGGCGGTCGTCCAGGCGGCAACGGCGGCAACCGCAACGGCCAGCCGGGCCAGCGCCGCAGTGCGCATGCCGGCCAGCCGGGCAGCCCGCGCGGTGACGGCAACGGTGCCCGCCGCGAAGGCCAGCGCCAGGGCGCCCCGCGCCGCGGCGGTGGTGGCGGTCGCGGTCCGCGCACCGCGGGCTGACCAGCGCCACGCAGGATGAAAAGGCCGGGCAATGCCCGGCCTTTTTTGTTTCGTTTCACCGGTGACATTGCACCGGAAACTCATTCACCGCGCTGGCGAGGCGGGTTGAGGTGGTTGGCCTGCAGTACCGCATTGAGCAGCAGGCGCTCGCTGCCATGCCAGTACTTGCGGTGCGCCGGATCGTCGGCGAACAGCACCACGTTGCCGCTGCCGGTGGGCACCACCTGCAGGTAGCTGGAACCGGCCACGCGCTGGCGCTTGTCCTCGGCAAGGTAGCCGTTGACCACCGGCTCGGCGTCGATACGCACGACGTTGAGGAACGGGTTCTTTCCCGGCTCGAATACCAGCCCGCTCTCCTTGTTCACCCAGAACCGGCGTTGCTGCACGCCAAAGCCCAGCGGATGGGTGGTGTCGATGTCGGCGCTGAGGATGTTGCCGCTGACCCGGCCCAGCGCGAACACGTCGCGCAGCGTGCCGAAATCCATGCGCTCGGGCTGGTCCTCGCTGCCCTGGCGCAGCTTCGCCTCGACCAGGCCCTTGTCGATCGCCCAGCGCGCGCCGCTGCCGTAGGTGACCAGCGAGCCGCCGGCTGCAATCCAGCGCTTGAGCGCGGCCACCGCCGCTTCCGGCACCGCGTCGTAACGGCCGCCGGAGAGAACGATGGAGGTGTAGCGCGTGAGGTCGGCGCTGGCCAGCTGGCTCAGGTCCAGCCTGGTCGACGGCAGGCCCAGTGCGTGGTCCAGCGCATACCAGGCCGAACCGATCTCGGTCGCCGCCACGCCCTCGCCCACCAGCAAGGCGACCGCCGGCTTGCGCAGCGGCTTGACGTTGTCGCTGCCCAGGTCGATGCCACCGCGGCTGTGGCCGCTGTCCAGCACGTGCACGGTGACCCCGGCCTGGCGGGCAATCGCATCCACCCGCGCGTGCAGCGCGGCGGCATCAAGCTCCTGCCCAGCCACCGGCACTATCACCGTTCCATGGCCAAACTCGCGCTCGCCCTGAGTGGTGGCCGCAGTGAACGGACGGTGCGCGCTGCGCAGCCTGATGCCCTCGCCCAGCAGCCCGCCGACCAGCCGGTAACTGCCGAAATCGCGCGCATCCACCACGTAGGCGTAACGCGCCTTGCCGCCAGCGATACCGCCGCTGCCTGCAGGCACCTCGGCCACGCGCGCGCCCGACGGCAGCTTGCCCTTGCTGGCGGCATAGCGCAGGCCATAGGCCGGTGCCACCGCGTAGGAGGTGCCGCTGTAGAACACATCGCCCTTTACCGGCGGGGTGAACTCGAAGATGGCATGGGCCAGGCGGAACTGCGCCTGCCGCGCCGGCACCACGTAGGCCGAGCCCGGTTCGAAGCGCTTGCCATCGACCTCGACCGCGCGCTCCAGCGTATGCACCTCGATCCGGTGCTGCAGCAGTACCGCCAGCAGGCGCCGGGTCAGCGTGCTGTCGTTGGCGTCGCCGAACACCCAGTCGCGTACCGGATAGGCCTCGCCCTGCTTGAGCGCCGAGCGGAAGAAGTCCTTCTGCAGCGCGACCAGCCGCGCCTTGTCCTCGACCGCGCCACGCACGCTGGCCAGGCCGGTGGCGACCTGGTTGCGGATGGTGAAGTTGAAATGCAGCGGGCCGTTGACCGACTCCTGCACCAGCCCGCGCGAGGACGCCTGCTCCACGGTCACGCCGACCGCGCCGTGGAAGTCGGGATAGGTCGAGCCATAGATCGGCGAGAAGTTGTCGAAGTTCTCGCCGGTGTAGTACAGCGAACCGATGTCATCGAGCGCCTGCGCGTGGAAGCGCGCCAGCCAGTGGTTGGCCTCGTAACTGGAGCTGGGCAGCAGCGGCGATTCCATGCTCCTGGGCGAGGGCTCGAAGTAGTAGGTGCTGTCCTTGCCCATCTCGTGGAAGTCGATCTGGATGTTCGGATACCAGCGATGGAAATGTTCGACCTTGGGCCAGCTGTCGGCCTGGGCCAGGGCCAGCCAGTCGCGGTTGAGGTCGGTGAAGTAGTGGTTCACCCGTCCCTGCGGGAACGGCTCCACGTGTTCCTTGTCGGCCGGATCCGGCGAAGCCGGGCTGCCTCCCCAGGCGTTGTGCCAGTTGGCGGCGCGGTCGCGGCCATCGGGGTTCTGCGCCGGGTCGATCACCACCACCGCCTCGTCCAGCCAGCGCGCGGTACCGGCGTCGCGGTTGGCGGCCAGGTAATAGGCGGTGAGCATTGCCGCCTCGGCGCTGGAGGTCTCGTTGCCGTGCACGCTGTAGCCCAGCCAGACCACCGCTGGCGCATCGCTGCCCAGCGCCGGCTGCGCCGGATCCACCACGCTCTGCCGTTGCGCGGCAATCTGCGCCTTGCGCGCATGGTTGCCCGGCGAGGTGACGGTGACGATCAGCAGCGGCCGCCCCTCGTAGCTCTGGCCGATACGCTCGACCTGCACGTGGTCGGAGACCCGCGCCAGCTCGGTGAAGTAGGCCACCAGCTGGTCGTGGCGGGTATAGCGGCTGCCGATCGGATAGCCCAGGAACTGCTCCGGGCTCGGGATCGCCGCATCGAACTGCTGCGCGGAAGGAAAGTAATAGCTGTTCTGTGCATTTGCCGGGGACGCGGCGAAGGCCACGGCCAGCGCAAGCGCGGCCGCGCAGTGGCGGAAGGAACGGTGCAACACGTGTAATACCCCTTTGTTACGCGGCCGTAGGCCGTTGCGCTGGGCGCTGGAAGCGGGATGCCGCCGCCGGATCCCGGCGGCATCGGGATCGTCAGAACCGGTAGTCGAAGCCGACGGTGAAGTAGCGGCCGCGCAGGTCGTACTGGCTGAAGTCGTACGGCGCGCGGATGCCCGGATAGGTGGCATCGAACGGCGGCTCCCTGTCGGCCAGGTTCTGCACCTTGGCGTACAGGTTCCAGCCCTCGAAGCCGGCATAACCGAGGTACAGGTCGAACTGGCTGTAGCTGGCCACTTCCTTCTGCACCGCCCTGGCTGCGGCGCTGCCTTGTTGGTCGTAACCGCCGGTGTAGTACCAGGTCAGTGCCGTGCGCCAGTCGCCCACGCTCCAGTCCAGCGTGGTGGTGGCCTTGGTGTCGGGCAGCGTGGCGCCGCGGTTGGAGCCGGCGTAGTCCACCAGCGGTCCGCCGATCACCTGCGGGCGCTTGTAGTCGATCACGTAGGTCAGCGCGCTGCCCAGGGTGAAAGTGCCGGCGTTCTCCGTGGCCCAGCGCTGGCGCAGCTCCACGTCCACGCCCGAGGTCTGCAGCTCGCTCAGGTTCTGGTAGCGGTTGTACACGGCCTGGAGCTTGCCGTTGGCATCGCGCACCACGTCCGCCGGATCGTTGCGCTCGATGATGGTGGTGGTGTTGCCCGAGCCGATCACGTTGTCGACCTTGATCCTGTACCAGTCCACGCTCAGCGAGGTGTTGGCACCCGGCGAGAACACCACGCCGGCGTTGAAACTGCGGGTCTTCTCCGGCTCCAGATCGGTGTTGCCGATGGTGAAGAAGGTCGGGCTGACGCGGCCGCCGGGCTGGTCGGGATCGTAGGGGTCGATCACACCGGAGGTTGTGTAGGAAATCATCGTCGAGTTCGAGTTCTCCGACAGCGAGGGCGCACGGAAGCCGCGCGAGGCCGATGCGCGCAGCAGCACCCAGTCGGTGGGCTGCCAGCGCACGCCCAGCTTGGGCGAGACCGCATTGCCGAAATCGTCGTAGTGGTCGCCGCGCACCGCCGCGTCCACTTCCAGCCCGCGCGCCAGCGGGGCCACGACCTCGGCGTAGACGGCATGCACGTCGCGCTCGCCGTGCACCTCGGCGATGGCCGGGCGGATCTGCAGGCCGGCGTCGATCTGCCAGGGGTTCCAGGAGTCGAGCTTCTCGTGGCGGAACTCGTAGCCGGCGGCGAAGCCGACGCTGCCGTGCTCCAGTTCGGCCAGGGTGCGGGTGGCCTTGGCGTCGACGCCGTACAGTTTGGAATCGGCCGGACGCAGCGTGGACAACGCGATCGAGTCGATTACCGACTGCGGGGTCGCGGCCGGATCGACGAGGTTGTAGCTGCCGGTTGCCAGCGCGTCGGCCAGCGCCCAGCGGTTGGCGAAGCCGCCGGACACGGTTTCGCGCTCGCGGCTGCTGGCGCCGAACGCGGCCACTTCCCAGTCCCACACCTCGCCCTTGCCGCGCAGGCCACCCACGCCGCGCAGCGCGGTGGAGCGGTTGGTCTTGAAGGTCGGGCCGAGGTTGAAGAACGTGTACTCCAGCGACACATCGCGGCCGTACGGGTTGTACGGATTGGATGCCGGCAGGATGGCCGGGATCGGTTCGGCCAGGCCGGTGTCGGCGTTGAGCGCGAAGCGACCGGACTCCAGCGTGAAGTACGGGCTGGAGCCGAACCACGAGGTTCCCTTGATGTCGCTGTAGAGCACCTCGCCGAACGCATCGACGCTGTCATTGAGGCGGAAGGTGCCGTTGACGTAGGCCTGCCAGCGCTTGGTCGAGGGAATCAGGGTGCTGTAGTCGTTGAGGTTGTAGGCGCAGGTATCGCCGGCACGGCCGTCGATCGGCGCGCTGGCGGTGAGCACGGTACCGTCCGGGCAGTTGCCGTCGGCATCGAGGAACGGCACCGACACGCCGCCGACCAGGAAGCGCGCGCCCTTGGCCGACCAGCCGCTGCGGGTGCCGCCGGGCAGGTGGCTGTAGTCGCCCGAGGCGGTAAGGCCGCGCTGGCTGTGATCCAGGCGGTCGCGGTTGTAGCCCTCCAGCGAGACCAGGATGTTGTAGCCGTCCTCGTCCAGGTCGCCGATGCCGCCGACGAACTTGACGGTCTGCGTGTCCATGTCGCCCTCGCCCGAGCGCCCGATGCTGCCACCGATCTCGGCCCCTTCGAAGCTTTGCCGGGTGATGATGTTGACCACGCCGGCCACCGCGTCCGAGCCATACACCGCGCTGGCGCCGTCCTTGAGCACCTCGATGCGCTCGACCGCCACCAGCGGCAGCGCGTTGAGGTTGACGAAGGTGTCCGACAGGCCGCCGTTGGGGAAGCCGTAATTGGCCAGGCGGCGGCCGTTGAGCAGGATCAGCGTGTTCTTGGTGCTCAGCCCGCGCAGGCCGATGCCGGCGGCGCCAGAGGACCAGCCGTTGTTGGTGGTCTCGTTGGTCGAGTTGCCGGTGTTGGCCGAGATCGAGCGCAGCAGGTCGGCGACGGTGAGCTTGCCCGATTCGGCGATCTGCTCCTGGCTGATCACCTGCACCGGGTTGGCGCCCTCGGTTTCGGTGCGTTTGATGTTGGAGCCGGTGACCTGCACGGCCGCCAGGGTCTTGCTGCCGTCGGCAGGAGCAGCGGTTTCGGCGAAAGCGGGGGATGAAGTGGCCAGGGCCGCGCTCAATGCGGCCGAGAGGGTGGTCTTGTTGAACATCGGGGACTGCACCTGCACGAACGAGGGGGAGGTCCGCATTGGGTCATGCCGGAACAAGCCACGGCTAATGACATCTCTTCATACGGATATAAGAGAACATACATCTCTTCATCCGGATGGACAAATATTTCATTCGCAACCACTGTCGGATGCGGGCGCGCACCCGCACGCGCTTAAACTTGGCGCATGGAAATCTTCAAAGACTTCACCCTGGAAGCGGCCCACCGCCTGCCCAATGTCCCGCCGGGCCACAAGTGCGCGCGGCTGCACGGCCATTCGTTCCGCGTGCGCATCGAGGTGGCCGGCGAACCCGGCCCGGACACCGGCTGGATCATGGACTTCGGCGACCTCAAGGCCGCCTTCCAGCCGCTGTACGACCAGCTCGACCACCACTACCTCAATGACATCCCGGGGCTGGAGAACCCGACCAGCGAGGTGCTGGCGATGTGGATCTGGGACCGGCTGAAGCCGGCGCTGCCGCAACTGAGCGAGGTGACCGTGCACGAAACCTGCACCTCGGGCTGCCGCTACCGCGGCTGAGCCGCCAAACGCTGTGAAAACGCGACGCGGTTCATGGTTTCAGAACATCGAATGAACTGCTCCGGGCGGATCGCGAAATATCTGTTGCATCGCACCAGAAAGGGCGTATGTTGCATTGCAACAGCGTTGTTTCCGGAGATCACCCGATGTCCGCCCAGTTCAACGAAGCCTTCAGCAGCTACACCCAGCAGTTCGCCGCTGCCGCCACCCGGGCCAACCGCCTGGCGCTGGAAACGGCCGAAAGTGCCTTTGGCGTGCAGTTGAAGACCTTCGAGAAGAACGCCACTGCCACTGCCGGATTCCTCGGCGAGGTAGTCGAAGCGGGCAATGACGGTTACAGCGAGCTGCTGCCCAAGGGCCTGCAGCTTGCCCGTGACAACCTCGAGCGCCTGGCCACGGCCAGCCAAGAGGTGCTGGGACTGGGCCTGAAGACCAGCGAGGCGCTGGGCGAATTGGTCCGCTCCCCGGCCGCGACCGGGAAAACACGCAAGGCGCGTTGACGTACCTACAACCGAATTTGCATGGGTCCCCTCCCCCCATGCAATCCAAAGGCCCGACAGATCCCTCCCTCTGCCGGGCCTTTTTTTATCCGCTCATTCGCGACCGCTGCCGGCAATGGCCAGATGCGCGGCGATGCTGGCCGGGTCGGCGCCCGGGGCGTATGGCAGCCGGCCCCAGCACGGCATCGGCAGCCGCGCCTGCAGCAGGGCGAAGTTCTCGTCGCGGCGCGCCATCTGCGGATCGACCTCGTTGGCGATCCAGCCGATGCAGCACGCGCCGGAGGCGGCAATCGCCTGCGCAGTCAGTCGCGCGTGGTTGAGGCAGCCCAGGCGCATACCGACCACCATCACCACCGGCAACTGCAGCGCGTGCACCAGGTCGGCCTGGTCCAGCGTGGCGGAGAGTGGCGCCAACCAGCCGCCAACACCTTCCACCACCACGGTGTCCGCTTCGTCGCGCAGATGCCCGAAGGCAGCCAGCAGTGGCGGCATCGAGAGCTCAACGCCGGCTTCGGCCGCGGCGATCTCCGGGGCCAGCGGCGCGGGCAGCGCGAACGGATTGAGGTCGTCGTAGGCCGGCGTCGGCTCGCTGGCCGCCTGCAGCGCCAGCGCGTCCTCGTTGCGCCAACCGGCCGGGGTGCGCTCGCAGCCACTGGCCACCGGCTTCATTCCCACCGCACGCGCGCCACGCTGGCGAAAGGCATGCAGCAGGGCACAACTGGCGAAGGTCTTGCCAATGCCAGTATCGGTACCGGTGATGTAGAGCGCGGGCAGCAGGGACATGGAGGCATGACACGGGCCGGAAGGCCGCGCAGGATCCCCTGACCCTGCCGGGACCGCAACCCATCGTCCCGCTGCCGCCCTCCCACCCAGCCGCAGCGCCGTCTAAACTCGACCGATGTTCACTGCATCCACGCTCTCCGGCAGCAAGCCGGAACAATACGCACAGCTGCTGGAGCAGGCCCGCGGCCTGCTGTACGGCGAGCACGACCGCATCGCCAACGCCGCCAACCTGTCGGCGCTGGTCTACCACTCGCTGCCCGACCTGAACTGGGTGGGCTTCTACTTCTACGACGGTAACGAGCTGGTGGTTGGTCCGTTCCAGGGCCTGCCGGCCTGCGTGCGCATCCCCCTGCACAAGGGCGTGTGCGGCGCGGCGGCAAGCACGCGGCAGACCCAGCGGGTCGAGGACGTGCACGCCTTCCCCGGCCATATCGCCTGCGACGCGGCCTCGCGTTCGGAACTGGTGGTGCCACTGGTGCGCAATGGCGAGCTGGTCGGCGTGTTCGACCTGGACAGCCCGCTGCCGGGGCGCTTCGATGCCGAGGACCAACAGGGCCTGGAAGCCATCGCCCAGGCCTGGATCGAGGCGCTGCAATGAGTACCTCGGGGCTGCGCAACATCGGCCCCAAGAGTGCGGCCTGGCTGCGCCAGGTCGGCCTGCATACCCAGCAGGACCTGATCGACACCGGCGCGGTGGTGGCCTTCGTCAAGGTCCGCCGCGCCGGCTTCAAGCCCAGCCTCAACCTGCTGTATTCGCTGGAGGCGGCCCTGCTTGGTTGCCACTGGCAGGAGCTGCCGGTGGCCAGGCGCCAGCAGCTGGTGGCCGAGTACGAGGCGATCATCGCCGTGCAGCCGCTCAAGCGTCCCGGCCCGGCCTCGGGCCCGGTGTACTCGACCGAGGTCGTTGCACCCGGCGAGGGTGACGAACCGGCGCAGGACGACACCGACCTGCTCGACTGACAGTTGCCTCCCCATTTTCCTTTGCCGCCCCACCGGCCGATGGCCTAGACTGCGCGCACTTCCAGGTGACCTGCCGCCACGGCGACGGGTTGAAACGGGAAGCCGGTGAATCCGGCAGCGGCATGACCGCTGCGGCCATTCCGGCACTGCCCCCGCAACGGTAAGCAGGACGATTCCACGCATCGGCCACTGTGCTTCGGCATGGGAAGGCGCGCGGAAGCGGTGCATCGCACCGACCTGCAAGTCCGGAGACCGGCCCGGAAGACGACTGGTTGCGATGCGGCGGGCATGGCAGCGGCAAACGCGCCGTGCCTGCACGATGCGCCTGTCGCGCTTCTTCCCTCCTGCACTGCAACCGCCCCTTGCCCAAGGCCGCGCGGGCGTGCGCGATGCCAGGAGAACCCGATGAAGCCGTTCCACCCCCTTTCCCTTGCGATGACGCTGGCCCTGCCCGGCATGGCGCTGGCCCAGCAGCCGGCCACCGAGCTGGATGAAGTCGTGGTCGCCGCCACCCGCACCGCCGTGCCCGTGCAGGACAGCGTGGTGCCGGTGCAAGTGATCGACCGCGCCGCGATCGAGCGCAGCCAGGCCACCTCGCTGATCCAGCTGCTGCAGGGTCGCGCCGGTATCGGCCTGACCAACCAGGGCGGCGCCGGCAAGCTGAGCTCGCTGTTCCTGCGCGGTACCAATTCCGCCCACACCCTGGTGCTGGTCGATGGCGTGCGCATGGGCTCGGCCAACAACGGCATGCCGACCCCGCAGGACCTGCCGCTGGAGCAGATCGAGCGGATCGAGATCGTGCGCGGCCCGCGTTCCAGCCTGTACGGCTCGGAGGCCATCGGTGGCGTGATCCAGGTGTTCACCCGCGCCGCGGCCAAGGGCCTGCAGCAGAACCTGAGCCTGGCCGCCGGCAGCAACCAGCTGCGCCAGGCCAGCGCCGGTTTCAGCCAGCGCGGTGAGCGTGGCTGGATCTCGGCACAGGGTGCCTGGCAGGCCACCGACGGCATCGACGCCTGCCGCGGCACCGCCGCCGGCTGGGGCGCCGGCTGCTATGCCGACGAGCCCGACCGCGATGGCTACCGCAATACCTCGCTCAACCTGCGCGGCGGCTACGCGCTGGCCGAGACAGTGCAGCTGGAAGCCCACCTGCTCGACGTGAGCAGCTTCAACGAATACGACGGCAGCATCTTCGGCGGCAACGAGGCCGAGAACCGGCAGCAGGTGCTGGGCGGCAAGCTGCGCTGGAATCCGCTGGATGCGCTGACCGTGACCGCGCAGGCCGGCCGTACCCGCGACGAGGCCGACAACTATTTCGCCGACGCCGGCAGCCGCGTGTTCGCCAGCCGCTTCGAGACCCGCCGCGACATCGCCTCGCTGCAGGCCGACCACCAGCTCGCCGACACGCAATTGCTGACCGCTGGCGTGGACTGGTACGAAGACCGCATTGCCAGCGACCTGGTGTTCGATCGCGCGCGCCGCGACAACCTCGGCGTCTTCGTCGAATACCAGGCCCGGTTCGGCGCGCACACCCTGCAGGCCAGCGTGCGCAATGACGACAACCAGCAGTTCGGCAACCATGCCACCGGCAGCCTCGGCTGGGGCTGGGCGCTGGGCCACGGCCTGCGCCTGACCGCCAGCGTCGGCACCGGCTTCAAGGCGCCGACCTTCAACGACCTGTACTACCCGGGCTTCAGCAATCCGGCGCTCAAGCCGGAGGAATCGCGCAGCGCCAACCTCGGTATTGCCCAGCATGGCGAGGACTGGCGCTGGGGCATCGATGCCTACGAAACCCGCATCGAGCAGCTGATCGGCTATGACGACAGCTTCAACCTGGTCAACGTCAACGAGGCGCGCATCCGCGGCGTGGAAGCCACCGGCTTCGTCACCCTGGCCGGCTGGGAGATCGAGGCGCAGGCCAGCTTCACCGATCCGCGCGACCGCACCGCCGGGTCCTTCACTCACGACAACTGGCTGATCCGCCGCGCCCGCAGCAGCGCACGGCTGGACGTGGACCGCCGCTTCGGCGCGCTGCGTGCCGGCGTCACCGTCATCGGCAACGGCCACCGATTCGACGATGCCGCCAACAGCGTGCGCCTGGCCGGTTACGGCACCGTGGACCTGCGTCTGGAGTACGCGCTCAACCCGGCGTGGACGCTGCAGGCCCGCGCCAGCAACGTGTTCGACCGCCAGTACGAAACCATCGCCTGGTACAACCAGCCCGGGCGCGAGTACCAGCTGGGCCTGCGTTACCGCCCGGCCCACTGAGCCATTGGCCGGCGCCTTCCTGGGCGCCGGCTTCCTCAGGCGGCAACGTCGCCGCCGAACAGTTCGCGCAGGTCGTCGACCAGCGCCACCGCCCCGGCCTGTTCCAGGTCCAGGTCACGCGGATAGCCGTAACGCACCAGCGCGATCGGCATGCCGGCCGCGCGCGCGGCGCCCAGGTCGGTGGCCGAATCACCGACCATCAGGCACTGCGCAGGCGCCACGTCGAAGTGCTTGCACAGGTGGAGCAGCGGTGCGGCGCTGGGCTTGCGCTCGGGTAGTGAGTCGCCCCCGATCACCACGTCGAAGCAGGTGTCGATCTGCAGGTGGTCCAGCAGCGGCGGCAGCATCGCCGACGGCTTGTTGGTGCAGATCGCCAGCGGCACGCCGCGCTCGCGCAGTGCCTGCAGCGCCGGTACCACGCCCGGATACAGCGCCGGGCTGCGCAGCAGGCACTGCCGGTAGTGGACCATGAAGCCGGGCAGCACCTCGTCCACCGCCAGCGCGCTGCCGGCATCGGCCAGCGCCGTGCGCACCAGGCTGCCGACGCCATCGCCGATCCAGCTGCGTACGCGCGCCTCGTCGACCCGCGGCAGGCCATGGTCGGCCAGGGTGCGATTGACCGCTTCGGCGATGTCCGCCGCGCTGTCCACCAGGGTGCCATCGAGGTCGAAGATCACGGCGGCTGCGTCCAACACATTCTCCAGGCACGGGGGGACGCGCATTCTAGCGACGCGCCCGGCAGCGGCCGTCACCGCTTGCATGCACGCGCGATTGATCAGTCCTGCGGCAGCGTGTCGAACAGGTTGCCCTGCACGGCCACCTGCTCCGGTTCGCGGAAGCCGGACAGGCCCACGCCGACCAAACGGTAACGGGTGTCTTCGGGCAGCTGCACGCGCTCGCGCAGGGCCAGCGCGATCTGCCGCAGCTCCTCCAGCGAGGACGGCGGTGCCTCGGGCGTGTAGCTGCGGGTGAGGATGCGGAACTGCGCGGTCTTGAGCTTGAGCACCACGGTGTGACCGACGCGTTCGGTCTTGCGGGTCGCGTTCCAGGTCTTTTCGGCCAGCTGGGCGATGGCCCGGCCCAGCGCTTCCAGCGGCAGGTCCTCGGCGAAGGTGTCCTCGGAGGAGATCGACTGCACCGGCTGGTCCGGTTCGACCGGCCGCTCGTCGATGCCACGCGCGCGGTTGTACAGGCTGCGCCCAAAGCTGCCGAAGCGCTGCTCCAGTTCGGGCAGCGGCAGCGCGTGCAGCTGGCCGACGGTGGTGATGCCCAGCGCCGCCAGCTTGCCTTCCATCACCTTGCCCACCCCCGGCACGCGGTTGACCGGCAGCGGCATCAGGAAGCGCTGCACGCGCGAGGGCGGGATCACGAACTGGCCATCGGGCTTGCGCCAGTCCGAGGCGATCTTGGCCAGGAACTTGTTGGGCGCGATCCCGGCCGAGGCGGTCAGCGAGGTTTCCTCGCGGATCTGCTCGCGGATGGTCTGGGCGATGGCGGTGGCGATGCCGCCGTGGCTGGGCGACGCGGTGACGTCCAGATAGGCCTCGTCCAGCGACAGCGGCTCCACCAGCGCGGTGTGGCGCAGGAAGATCTCCCGCACCTGCCGCGACACCGCCTTGTAGCGGGTGAAGTCCGGCGGCACGAATACCGCATCCGGACACAGGCGCTCGGCCCGCAGCGCGGGCATTGCCGAGCGCACCCCGAAGACCCGGGCCTCGTAAGAGGCCGCGCACACCACCGAGCGCGCCCCGCGCCAGGCCACCACCACCGGACGGCCGCGCAGAGCGGGGTCGTCACGCTGCTCCACGGACGCGTAGAAGGCGTCCATGTCGACGTGGATGATCTTGCGTGGTGGGCTCACTTCAACGTCCGCAACGGCTGCCAACATCATAGCTGCAGCCGGTAAATGCACACTTGTCCTTACAAATGTGTCGGTAACGTGCTGGTGTGATACATGCGTGAACGCCGGCGATCTCCGCCGAACATACGCCACCGTTCGATTAAAACGATTGATTGATCCCCGACCCTGACGCATCCTCGCCGGCTGAACCCCCGTATGGATTGCCCATGACCCGTCTGCATGCGTTCGCGCGCGACCAGCTGCTTGCCAGCGCGCGCGGCGAACTGTTCGGCCCCAACAAGGGCCGCCTGCCCAATGACCCGATGCTGGTGTTCGACCGGATCACCGAGATCCGCGAGGACGGCGGGCCCCATGGCAAGGGCATGGTGCGGGCGGAACTGGACATCACCCCGGACCTCTGGTTCTTCGGCTGCCACTTCATCGGCGACCCGGTGATGCCCGGCTGCCTGGGCCTGGATGCGATGTGGCAGCTGACCGGCTTCTTCCTCACCTGGCTCGGGGCCGAGGGCCGCGGCCGCGCGCTGGGCGTGGGCGAGGTCAAGTTCACCGGCCAGGTGCTGCCCAGCGCGAAGCTGGTGCAGTACGAGGTCGACATCAGCCGCGTGATCAACCGCAAGCTGGTCATGGCCCAGGCCGATGCCCGCATGCTGGTCGATGGCCGCGAGATCTACACCGCCCGTGACCTGAAGGTCGGCCTTTTCACCTCGACGGAGAGCTTCTGATGCGTCGCGTCGTCATTACCGGCATGGGCATCACCTCGTGCCTGGGCAACGATCTGGACACGGTTTCCAGCGCCCTGCGCGAACTGCGCCCCGGCATCCGCCACCTGCCCGACCACGCCGAGGCCGGCCTGCGCAGCCAGGTGGGCGGCGCGGTGGAGATCGACCTGGAGGCGCAGATCGACCGCAAGCTCAAGCGTTTCATGAGCGATGCGGCGGCCTACAGCTACATCGCCATGCGCGATGCCATCGCCGATGCCGCGCTGGAGCCGGCCCAGGTCAGCAACGTGCGTACCGGACTGATCGCCGGTTCCGGCGGCGGCTCCAGCCAGTGGCAGGTGGAAGCGGCCGACCTGCTGCGCAACCGCGGTGTGCGCAAGGTCGGCCCGTACATGGTGCCGCGCACGATGTGCTCCACCGTGTCGGCCAACCTGGCCACCGCGTTCTCGATCAAGGGCGTGAGCTATTCGCTGTCGGCCGCCTGCGCCACCTCGGCGCACTGCATCGGCGCGGCTGCGGACCTGATCCGCCACGGCGCGCAGGACGTGGTCCTGGCCGGCGGCGGGGAGGACCTGCACTGGTCGATGTCGATGATGTTCGACGCGATGGGCGCGCTGTCCACCGGCTTCAACGACACCCCGGCCACCGCCTCGCGTCCGTATGACGCCGACCGCGACGGCTTCGTCATCGCCGGCGGCGCCGGCATGCTGGTGCTGGAGGAATACGAGCATGCCGTGGCCCGCGGCGCACGCATCCACGCCGAGCTGATCGGCTACGGCGTCACTTCCGACGGCGCCGACATGGTCGCCCCGTCCGGCGAGGGTGCGGTGCGCTGCATGAAGATGGCACTGGAAGGCATCGACCGTCCCATCGATTACCTCAACACCCACGGCACCTCGACCCCGCTGGGCGACATCACCGAACTCAACGCGGTGCGCGAGGTGTTCGGCGACAAGGTGCCGCCGCTGTCCTCGACCAAGGCGCTGTCGGGCCATTCGCTGGGCGCGGCCTCGGTGCACGAGGCGATCTACAGCCTGCTGATGATGCGCGACGGCTTTGTTGCCGGCTCGGCCAACATCGCCACCCTGGACCCGCGCGCCGAAGGCTTCCCGATCCTGCGCGAAAGCCGCGAGGCCCAGCTCGATACGGTGATGTCCAACAGCTTCGGTTTCGGCGGCACCAATGCCGCGCTGGTGTTCGGCCGGGTCTGATCCGCCGCTCCGATCATGCAAAGGCCCGGCAATGCCGGGCCTTTTTTTCCTGTCGAGGATGCAGCCGACTCAGATACCGCTGGGGCCGGCCGGTTCGATCCGCAACTCCAGGTCACTGGCCGAGGACTTTGCCAGCCGGATCTGGCCGCCACTGGTGGCGGTAGTGAGGTACTGGGCAGAGGCCCAGCCCCTCTGGCTGCCGTGGCGTACCCGGCACCAGGAGCGATCGGCCAGGCAGCTGTCGATCTCCACCTTCGATCCCACCGGCAGCACCGCCAGCCGAGGTGCTCGCCTGTCCGGCGCGGTGCGCAGATTCAGCCCATTGCTGACCTGGGCCTGCGGCTCGACGACCTCGGGCTGGAACCAGATCACGCCGCCGACGATGGCCGCGGCGGCCGCCAGGCGCAGGGAAAAGCGCAGGGCGCAGTGCGAAGCAAGCAACAACCTGTTCATGGCGAACCCGGCAGGGAGTGGGTCTCGGGCAAGGCCAGCAGTCTGCCACGGGCTGTTTGAACCAACCCCGTGCTGCGTTCCAATTCCGGCGAAATCCAGCTCAATTCGTGCCTCCAGCCGTGCCTGCGGACCATGCCCGCCCACCTGCAAGCGGCACGCCGCGCGCAGGTAGTGGCCTGGCTCTGGCCGTGGGACTAGCGCGGCGTGCGCACTCCATCGGCCACGGCCGCGAGCTCGCCGTCAGGCAGCCATGCCGCTGTGGCGCAGCAGCGCGTCGATCTTCGGATCACGCCCGCGGAAGGCGCGGAAGTTCTCCGCCGCGCTGCGGCTGCCGCCCCGCGCCAGCACCTCGGCCAGGAAGCGCGCGCCCGTATCGGAAAGGGCGTCGGGCTGTTCCTCGAAAGCGGCGTAGGCATCGGCGCTGAGCACCTCGGCCCACTTGTAGCTGTAGTAACCGGCCGCGTAGCCGCCAGCGAAGATGTGGCTGAACTGGTGCGGGAAGCGGTTCCACGACGGCGGGCGGTTCACCGCGACCTCGTCGCGCACGCGCTCGAGCAGTTCCAGCACGTTTTCGCGGGCCGGATCGAAACAGCTGTGCAGCAGCATGTCGAACAGGCCGAACTCGAGCTGGCGCACGGTGAACATGCCGCTCTGGTAGCTTCTGGCCGCCAGCATGCGATCGAACAGCGCGCGCGGCAGCGGCTCACCGGTATCCACGTGCGCGGTCATCGCCTGCACCCGCTCCCACTCCCAGCAGAAGTTCTCCATGAACTGGCTGGGCAGTTCCACCGCGTCCCATTCCACGCCGTTGATGCCAGCCACGCCAAGCTCACCGACGCGGGTCAGCAGCTGGTGCAGGCCGTGGCCCATCTCGTGGAACAGCGTGGTGACCTCGTTGTGGCTGAAGGTCGCCGGCTTGCCGTCGGTGCCGCGGCCGAAGTTGCACACAAGGTAGACCAGCGGCGTCTGAACGCCATCGGCGCGGTCGCGGCGGTTGCGGCAGTCATCCATCCACGCGCCACCGCGCTTGCCTTCGCGCGCGTACAGGTCCAGGTAGAACTGGCCGACCAGCGCGCCGCTGGCGTCCACCAGCCGGTAGAAGCGCACGTCCGGGTGCCATACCGGCGCGCTGTCCGCCTGCACCTGCAGGCCGTACAGGCGCTGGATCACGTCGAACAGGCCGGCCAGCACCCGGTCCCCGGTGAAGTACTGCTTCACCTCCTGCTCGGAATAGCTGTAGCGCGCCTGCTTGAGCTTCTCGCTGGCGTAGGCCAGGTCCCAGGCCTCCAGTTCGGCCAGGCCCAGCTCGTCGCGGGCGAACGCTTCCAGTTCGGCGCGGTCGCGCTGGGCGTGCGGATTCGCGCGCGTGGCGAGATCGCGCAGGAAGGCCAGCACCTGCTCCGGGGTGTCGGCCATCTTGGTCGCCACCGAGTAGTCGGCATAGCTGGCAAAGCCCAGCAGGGCGGCCAGCTCGGCACGCAGGGCGAGGATGCGGTCGATGTTGGCGCTGTTGTCCAGCGCGGCGTCGCCGAATTCGGAGGCGCGCACCGCATTGGCGCGGTACAGCTGCCCGCGTAGCGTGCGGTTGTCGGCGTAGGTCTGCACCGGCAGGTAGCACGGCATCTGCAGGGTCAGCTTGTAGCCATCCTTGCCGTCCTTCTGCGCAGCGGCGCGTGCGGCGGCAACCACCTCGGCCGGCAGGCCGGCCAGTTCGGCGACATCGCTGACGTACAGGGCGAAGCCATCGGTGGCGTCCAGCACGTTCTGCGAGAACTTAGCCGACAGCGCGGACAGGTCCTCGCGGATCGCGCTGAAGCGGGCCTTGCCGGCCTCGTCCAGCTCGGCGCCGCCGAGGCGGAAATCACGCAGCGCGTTGTCCAGCACCTTGCGCCGCGCCGCGTCGTAGCCGGCGGCCTCGGCGCTGGCGGCCAAGGCCTTGTACTGGGCGAACAGGGCCAGGTTCTGGCCCAGCGCGCTGCCAAAGCGGGTGACCTTGGGCAGGTTGGCGTTGTAGGCCTCGCGCAGCTCCGGGGTATTGACCACGGCCTGCAGGTGGCTGACCTGGCCCCAGGCGCGGTACAGGCGCTCGGTGGCGTCGTCCAGCGGCACCACGAAGCTGTCCCAGCTCACCGGCGACACCGTTTCGGCCGCCTTCACCGCCGCTTCGGCGCGGGCCAGCAGTTCGTCGATGGCCGGGCCGACGTGCTCGGCGCGGATCTGGTCAAACGGCGGCAGGCCGGAAAAATCGAGCAGCGGGTTGGTCATCGGAATCTCCGTCAATGCATGCCCGGACCAGCCGGGATCACACCTGATATGGCGACGCCTGCAGCCAGGCACAAGGCAGCGGCGGCAGGCCCTGCCCGGCCACGGCGGCGGCCACCGCCGCATCGGCGCCGGCCACGTCGATGCCATGGCGGACGTACCACTGCGGGTCGTAGTAGCTGTGCGCGTAACGGTCGCCCGAGTCGCACAGGATGGTGACGATCGAGCCGCTGCGGCCGGCCGCCTGCATCAGCTGCGCCACCTGCAGCACGCCGATGAAGTTGGTGCCGGTGGAGCCGCCCACGCGCCGGCCGAGGGTGGCGCTGACATGGCGCATCGCCGCCAGGCTCAGCGCGTCGGGCACCTTGACCATGGCGTCGACACAGGTCGGGATGAAGCTGGATTCCACCCGCGGCCGGCCGATGCCTTCCACCCGCGAGCCGCCGCTGCAGGTCAGCTCGCGCCACGGCTGCCCGGCCAGCGCCGCGCAGTAGCCGTCGTAGAACACCGACACTTCCGGATCCGCGCACAGGATCAACGTCTCATGGCGGCGGTAGCTGACGTAGCGACCGAGGGTGGCGGCGGTACCGCCGGTGCCCGGGCTGCATACGATCCATTCCGGCACTGGATGCGGCTCCTCGGCCATCTGCTTGAAGATGGATTCGGCGATGTTGTTGTTGGCGCGCCAGTCGGTGGCCCGTTCGGCGTAGGTGAACTGGTCCATGAAGTGGCCGCCGGTTTCCCTCGCCAGCTTCTCCGATTCGCAGTTCAGGTCGCAGGCGCGCTCGACCAGGTGGCAGCGGCCGCCGTGGAACTCGATCGCGGCGATCTTCTCCGGCGAGGTGCTGGCCGGGATCACCGCGATGAACGGCAGGCCCAGCAGGCGGGCGAAATACGCCTCGGACACCGCGGTCGAACCGCTGGAGGCCTCGATCACCGGACAGCCTTCGCGCAGCCAGCCATTGGCCAGCGCGTACAGGAACAGCGAGCGCGCCAGGCGGTGCTTCAGGCTACCGGTGGGATGGCTGGATTCGTCCTTGAAGTAGACATCGATGCCGGGAAAGCCCGGCAGTTCCATCGGGATCAGGTGGGTGTCGGCCGAACGGTTGAAGTCGGCCTCGATCTTGCGGATGGACGCCGCCACCCATTCACGCTGGGACATGCATCAGGACTTCCAAGGAAACCCCGCCATTCTACTTGCGCCAGCCATGCACGGCCGGCGGCGGGCGTATGGAGCCGGTGTTATCCTGCGCCGGTCCTTCGCCGCGCGGTGCCGCCTTGCTCCACCTGCTGCCACGACTGCTGCTGTGCCTGCTGCTGGTCGCCAACGCGGTGACCGGTGCGTGGGCGGCGACGGTGATGGCGATGCCGGTCGAAGCCGTGGCGACGGCGACGACCGATGAAGCGCCCTGCCACGAGGCGATGACTGTCCACGATGCCGGTGCCGTTCACGACACGACGCCGGACGCGCCTATGCCCGGCTGCAGCGACAGCCGCCACTGCGACTGCCTGCCGCAGCCCAGCCTGATGCTGCCGCCGGTGCTGCCGCTGCTGGCCCATGTACCCTCGCGCGAATGGCAGCCGCTGCCGCCGGTTGGCCACCGCGCGCCGCTGGTCGCCGAGCCGGTGCGGCCTCCCATCGCCGCCTGAGCGATCCGCTCGCCGGCGCTGCCCGTGGCAGCCGCCTTCCTTCATCGTGGACGCCATGCGCATCGTCGCGGCGTCCGGCCGGTTGATCCCCGGCACTGCAGGAGCCTGCATGTCTTCCGATTTCCTTTCCGATCCCCGCAGCACGATCTCGCGCCGCCGCTTCGTACAGGGCCTGGCACTGGGCGGCGTGGTCGCCGGCAGCGGCCTGTGGCGCGCGACCGACGCCTTCGCCGCACCACCGCGGGCCGGCAGCCCGCTGGAACTGCGCGGCACCGAGCTGGACCTTTCCATCGGCCGTTCGCTGGTGGACTTCACCGGCCGCGCGCGCGGTGCCATCACCGTCAACGGCTCGCTGCCGGCGCCGACCCTGCGCCTGCGCGAGGGCGACACGGTCAACCTCCGCGTGGCCAACACGCTCACCGATGAAATGACATCGCTGCACTGGCACGGCATCCTGCTGCCGGCCAACATGGATGGCGTGCCCGGCCTGAGTTTCGACGGCATCGCCCCGGGCGAGGCCTTTCAGTACCGCTTCCAGCTGCGCCAGTCCGGCACGTACTGGTACCACAGCCATTCGCTGTTCCAGGAACAGGCCGGCCTGTACGGCGCACTGATTGTCGATCCACTCGAACCGCCGCCCTACCACTTCGACCGCGAGCACGTGGTGCTGCTGTCGGACTGGACAGACCTGGATCCGGCCGCGCTGCACCGGCGCATGAAGAAGATGCCGATGCTGGACAACACCTACCAGCGCACGGTCGGCGACTTCTTCCGGGACGCGCGCCGCGATGGCCTGCGCGAAACCCTGGCCGACCGCGGCATGTGGGGTCGGATGCGGATGACGCCCACCGACATCTCCGACATCAACGCCAACACCTACACCTACCTGCTCAACGGCACCACCCCGGCCGGCAACTGGACCGGCCTGTTCCGTCCCGGCGAGAAGGTGCTGCTGCGTTTCATCAACGGCGCGGCGATGACCTACTTCGACGTGCGCATTCCGGGCCTGAAGATGACCGTGGTCGCCGCCGACGGCCAGTACATCCACCCGGTGTCGGTGGAGGAGTTCCGCATCGCGGTGGCCGAGACCTTCGACGTGATCGTCGAACCCAGCGGCCAGGACGCCTTCACGATCTTCGCCCAGGACATGGGCCGCACCGGCCATGCCTGCGGCACCCTGGCCGTGCGCCACGGCCTGCAGGCGCCGGTGCCGGCGCTGGATCCACGCCCGCTGCTGACCATGGCCGACATGGCCCATGACCACGGTGGCGGCCATGCGATGCCGATGCCACAGGGCGGGCACGGCACGCACGACGCCCATGCCGGCCATGGAAACAAGGGTGCGAGCGCACCCAACCATCCGCCCAGCGAGTACGGCAACCCACTGGTGGACATGCGCAGCAATGCCACCTCGCCGCGGCTGGACGACCCGGGTATCGGCCTGCGCGACAACGGCCGCAGGGTTCTGCGCTATGCCGACATGCATTCGCTGTTCGACGATCCGGACGGCCGCGAGCCCGGGCGCGAGATCGAGCTGCACCTGACCGGGCACATGGAAAAGTTCGCCTGGAACTTCGATGGCATCCCGTTCGCCGGGGCCGAACCGGTGCGCATGAACTACGGCGAGCGCCTGCGCATCGTGCTGGTGAACGACACGATGATGACCCACCCCATCCATCTGCACGGCGTGTGGAGCGACCTGGAGGATGCCGACGGCAACTTCCAGCTGCGCAAGCACACCATCGACATGCCGCCTGGCACGCGCCGCAGCTATCGCGTGCGCGCCGACGCGCTGGGCCGCTGGGCCTTCCACTGCCACCTGCTGTACCACATGGAAGCGGGGATGATGCGCGAAGTGAGGATCGAGGCATGAAGGCGCTGACTCCTTCCCTGCTCTCCCTCGCCCTGGCCGCCAGCGGTGTGGCGGCCGCGCAGGATCATCCCGCGCACGCGGGCCATGCCGTCGCTCCGCAGGCGCGGCAGGACGCTGTGCACACCGGCCACGCCGCGTCGCCAGCCACTCCCGCCGATCCCCATGCCGGGCACCACGCGCAGCACGGTGCCGCGCCCAACATGCAGGCGACTCCGCAGCACGCCGGTCACGAGGAAGTGCAGGCACAAGGCGACGAACATGCCGCACATGCCCGGCACGCCATTCCGGTGACGGACGGGCATGCGGACCATGCGATGCACCACGACGCCTCCCATGCGCCTACGGCGGCCACGGAGTCGCCTGCAACTGCGACCACCACGGATCAGGCTGCGCTCCCCGCTACGCAACCGCATGCGCATAACATCACTGGCAATAAGGATGCCGATCCGCACCAGGACCATGGCCGCGCTGCCGGGCAGGATCCGCATGCGATGCATGGCGGGCATGCCGCGGCTGCGGAAGATCCGCATGCCGCCCACTCCGGGCACGCTGGCCATGCCGCGAACAGCGCCGGTGCCCACGCCGGACACGGCACTTCGACACAACCGCAACATCGAGGCCATGACAGCCACTTGCACGGCGCCACCAGCGCACCACGCGAACCCATCCCCGTACCGACCGCCGACGACATCGCGGCCGCGTTCCCGGCCCTGCATGCGCACTCGATGCAGCACGCCCCGACCTTCAACAGGCTGGTCGTGTTCGACCGGCTCGAGGGCTGGGACAACGCCCACGGCAGTGGCCAGGCCTGGGAAGCGCAGGGCTGGTTCGGCGGCGACATCGACCGGCTGTGGCTGCGCAGCGACGGCGAGCGCGAGGACAGCCACCTGCAGGACTGGTCGGTCGAAGCGCTGTACGGCCGCGCCGTGTCGCCGTGGTGGGACGTGGTGGCCGGCGTGCGCCACGACGGGGGCGACGGCCCTGGCCTGACCCGCGCAGCGATCGGCGTGCAGGGGCTGGCGCCCTACAAGTTCGAGATCGCTGCCACCGGCTACCTGGGCGGCACGCGCAGAGCCGAACTCGAGTTCGAGGCCGAATACTCGCTGCTGCTGACCAACGCGCTGGTCCTGCAGCCCAGCCTCGAGATCAACCTGGTGGCCGACAATGACCGGCAACGTGGCATCGGCAGCGGCCTGTCGCAGGTCGAGGCTGGATTGCGGCTGCGTTACCAGCTCGGCCGGCACGTCGCGCCCTACATCGGCTTCGTCCACGAGCGCAGTTTCGGCAACACCGCCAAACTGCATCGCGATGCCGGCCTGGCCACGCGCGAATCGCGCTGGGTCGCCGGCCTGCGCTTCTGGTTCTGAGCCGCCTCCCGCCGCCGTCCGCGTGTCGGCGGCGGGAATGCCGCAGACAGGGCACCGCGGGTGCGACATCCGCGCCGCGCACCTAGAATTGGCCATCCCCCATTGAAGGAAACCGTGATGAGCCTTGATGCCATCCGCCAGCAGCCCGGCGTGGCTGCGCAGCCGCCGGCCGAAACCACCGGCTTCGTGTTCAACCACACCATGCTGCGGGTCAAGGACATCCGCGCCTCGCTGGATTTCTACACCCGCGTGCTCGGCTTCCAGCTGATCGACCACCGCGACTTCCCCGAAGCCGAGTTCAGCCTGTACTTCCTGGCCCTGCTGCCGGCAGGCACCCGCATCCCGGCCGGCGATGAAGAGCGCCGACTGTGGATGGCCGGCATCCCCGGCGTGCTGGAGCTGACCCACAACCACGGCACCGAGAACCAGGACGGCAAGGTCTACCACGACGGCAACAGCGACCCGCGCGGCTTCGGCCACATCTGCGTGTCGGTGCCGGACATCGAGGCCGCCTGTGCCCGCTTCGAGCAGCTGGACGTGCCGTTCCAGAAGCGCCTGACCGACGGCCGCATGAAGAACCTGGCCTTCATCAAGGACCCGGACGGCTATTGGGTGGAGATCATCTCCAACACCCAGCGCTGATGGCGGTGCCACGGGAATCCCGTGGCCGCGGTGATGCCTGCATGGCCGGCATCACCGTCTTCCCGGCGCGCGTCAACCAGTGACGCGCACCGGTCTCAGGTCACCGCCTGCTCACGTTCAATGCGCGCGGTTTCCTCGACCAGCAACTCCGGGTGCAGGTCGAACTGGTCGGACAGCAGCAGCGTGCGCGCGGCCTGGGTGACCTCGATGCGCTCGGCCTGCAGCAGGTCGCCATCGCGGAACAGCTCGATGTAGCTGTCCAGCACGCCCGACAGGGTGCCCTGCGCGGTATCCGGCGCGGCGACCACCAGCTGCAGGCCCAGCGAACGCAGGTAGTTGGTGGTGGCACGCGCGTTCTGCGCGTCGATCTTGTCGCCGAACTCGTCCAGCAGGATCAGGCCCATGCCGCCGGGCTGTGCCTCGGTCTTGCCGTAGGCCGCAGCCAGCGCGGCGCCAGCGATCACGTACAGCGGCGCGCGGTGCTCGCCACCGGAGCCCGAGCGCATGCGCTCGCTGAGGCTGCCGACCACGCGCTCGTCCTGGCGGATCTGCACCTCGAAGCGGAAGAAGCGGCGGTAGTCGTCCAGCGGCGAGCTGGCCGTGCTGGCGCTGACCTTGTCCTCGACCAGCGCGCGGAAGGCCTCCGGCACCTCGCCGGCGCTGCCGAACAGGTTGTCCTCGCCCCCGACGTCGGCGGCGCGCTGGATGAAGCGGTGCAGCTCGCGGAACTCGGGCACCACCTCGTAATGGAACTGGTAGCGCTCGTTGTTGGAGAACACCGGGCTGGCGCGCAGGGTGCGGTTGAGCGTGGCGATCTGCGCCTTGAGCCGGGTGAAGTTGTCGTACAGCGTGGAAGCCACGCCGGAACGGAAGGTCTCCACTGCAGTAGCGTAGGCCTGCTTGGCCTCGGCGTCGTACTGGACCAGCTCGGTGTCGCGCAGCTGGGTCAGCTCGCGCTGCAGCAGGGTGCTGGCCGGGCGCCAGTCGGCCGCTTCGAAATCAAGCTCCAGGCCATGGTCGCGGGCATACTGCGCCAACGCGCTCCAGGCCTCGGGCAGCAGCCGCGCCAGTTGCGCGTCGGCGTCACGGGCGCGTTCCTCACAGCGCTGGGCGCGTTCTTCCAGCGAGGGATACTTCTCGTCCAGCTCCTCGCGCTGGCGTTCGACCCGGTTAGGGTCCACGTCCGCATCGGCGAAGGCTTCCACCGCACGACGGGCGATCAGCTCTTCCTGCTGGCGCAGGCCTTCGAACAGCGCACGGGCGCGCTCCAGCGTCGCTGCGGCCACCGCTTCCTGGCCGACCAGCGCATCGGCGCGCTGTTCGCAGGCCGTCAGTTGCAGGCCGAGCTCGCGCACCGCTTCGGACAGGCGCAGCAGGTCCGGATCCAGCGCCGCCTGCCGGCTCTGCTGGCCGCTGCGGTAACGCTCGCCGACCTGGCGGTGCTCCAGTGCGCGCTCGTGCAGCGACTGCGCCACCGCATCGGCGTCGGCCAGGCGGGCCAGGCCGCGCTGGCAGTCGTCGGCACGACGCAGCTGCGGCTCGATCTGGCGCAGCGCGGTCTCGGCCGATTCGATTTCCTCGTGCAGCACGCGCAGGCGCGCACGGTTGTCCGACGCACCGATACGCAGGTCACCGGCCGCCGGCAGGCGCAGGCGTTCGATGCTGCCGCCGCGGGCCAGCAGGCCGTCGCGGGTCAGGCCCTGGCGGCTGGCGACGAGCTGCGCCTCGGTGTCCACGCAGCGCAGCTCGCCCAGCTGCCGGCGCAGGAAGGCCAGCGCATCGGCGTTGACGCCTTCCAGCAGCGCGGCAACGCTGCCCTCGGCCGGCTTGTCGGCACCACGCGAGTTGCGCGCGTGGCTGGACAGCGCCAGCTTCACGCCGTACACCGAGCGCCCGCCGGACAGCCCGCGGTACAGCCTCACCGCGCGCTCCTCGTCCTTGTCCGGGATCAGCAGCGCCTCGACGTTGCTGCGCAGGTAGCCTTCGATCGCGTGCTGCCAGCTGCTGTCGGTGACCCGCACCAGGTCGCACACCGGCCGCGCGTCGATGCCCTCCTCGCGCAGGTAGCTCATCAAGCGCACGGTGTCGGGGTTGAGTTCGGCCTGGCCGGCGGCCAGGCGCTTCTGGTTCTGCCGCGCGGTGGCCAGCGCGTCGCGCGCCTTGTCGTGGATGGCATGGCACTGGCGGGCGTGGCGATCCACCGCCTCGCGCAGCGGGGCGACCGCCTGCACGGCCTGGCGGGCGCGCGCGAACAGTTGCTCCGGTGTCCACGGCAGCGCGTCTTCGGCGGCCAGCGCCGACAGCTCGGCATGCCACACGTCCCATTCCTGGCGCGCGGCATCGAGCGCGTCGACGTCGATGCTGTCCAGGCCCAGCGCCTGCACCTGGCGGAACTGCTCGCGCACGAAACCGACTTCGCGCAGCAGGTCCTTCTTCAGCTGCGCCAGGCGCTCGCGGTCGCGTCCTGCCAGCTCGTCGAGCTGGGCCTGTTCGCCATAGCCCTGGGTGCCCTGCAGGCGTGCGTTGGCGCGGCCGTGTTCCTCGCGCAGGGTGTCGCGCTCGACGCGGGTATCAGCCAGCGCACGGCGGGTGTCGGCCAGGTAGGTTTCGGCGCTGGCGACGTCGGCCTCGGCCTGGTCGAGCTGTTCGCCGTACAGGTCGCGGGCGTACTCGGCCGCCAGCGCGCGCGCCGAGGCCGCGCGTGCGGCCTGCGCGGCGACCTTGGCGTACTGCCGCTCCACGCCTTCGGCCGACTCGATGCGCTGCTTGACCTGCTCGATCTTGACCATGATCTGGCGGAAGCTGTCCAGCAGCGCGCGGAAGCGGGCGATGTCGGTAGGCCGGTCCTCGGCCACCAGGGTGCGTACGAACAGGTCCACGTCCTCGACCCGCTGCAGGTTCAGCGCGTTGAGGAAGGCCTTGCGGTAGGCGTTGATGTCCGGCGTGGCCGACGGGCTGGCGCGCAGGCGGGTCAGCAGGTCGCGCAGGAAGCGCTCGCTGGCGGTGTGCAGCTCGGGCTTCTCGCCGGCTTCCTTGCAGCGGCGGGCGATCAGCTCGCGGAAGCTGTTCCAGGCCAGCGGCAGTTCCTTGCCGTTGACGTGTTCCAGGTGCTCGTCCAGTTCCAGCGCGACGCCCGGCAGCAGGTACAGGCCGTGCACGCGGTGGTCTGGCTCGTCGGCCGATGCCCCCAGGGCGATGCCCACGGTCAGCGGCTGGCCACTCTCCTGGTCGCGGAACACCAGCGAGATGTAGGTGGTGGCGGTGCGGCGCTTGCGGCCTTCGTCACCGCTGCGGAACACGCCCAGGCAGTAGTCGCGGATGGTGCGCGCGCGATGGCTGCCGCCGGCCTGTGCGTTGAAGCGGATGCGGCTGCGGTCGCCGCCGAGCAGCACGATCTGCAGCGCGTCCAGAAGCGCGCTCTTGCCGGCGCCGTTGGGGGCGATGATCGCGCTGGTCGGGTCCAGCTGCAGGCTCTGCGCCTCGAACAGGAAGAACTGGACGAGGTGGATACGTTCAAGCAGCTGCATCGTCGTCCTCTTCGGTCACTTCGCTGTCGTCGTCGCGGTTGTGCTGGTCCAGCCGTTGCAGCCACTGCTCGCCGACGATCTCGACGACGGCCGGGCGCACGCGCAGATGGAACGGCTGCGGGTCATCGCCCTCGGAGTCGACCAGGCGGCACACGCCCCAGCGCTTGAGCGTGCGCGCCAGCGTGCGCAGTGCGCCGACGTCGGGCATGCCGCGGCCGGTCAGCGCCAGCCAGCTTTCCTGCAGCTCGGGCAGCTCGACCACGACTTCGCCGCCGTCCTCGATCAGGCCCTGGCGCATCGCCTCGTCATAGCGCTGGCGCAGCACCAGCAGGGCCAGGGTCTCGTCCAGCGTGACCGGCACGCCTTCGCCATGGGCTGGCAGCGCCACCACGTAGCGGTAGTGTGCGTTGCGCTCCAGGCGGATGCCCAGCGGCTCCAGCGCGGCGGTGAAGTCGGCGAGGTGGTCCTCGACCAGGTGGTAGGCCACGCGCGAACGTGGATCAGAGGCGTACAGCACCTGCTCGGTGGCCAGGCGGTAGGCGGCGCGCTCGAAGTCCTGCACGGCATAGGTGCCGTTGGACATCTGGCTCAGGGTGTTCCAGCTGCGTTTCATGCGGTGTTCCGTGCAGTGGACGCGACCCGGCGGATCTGGAAGCGCGGGCCGCGCAGGTAATCGTTGTCGTGGTCGCCGTCGTCAAGCAGCTCCACGCGGAAGCCGCGCAGCAGGCGCCCGAGCGGATCCTCGCGGCGCAGGCCGCCGACGCGGTGGCTGCGCAGCGCCAGGGTCAGCAGGGTCTGGTAGGCGCGCAGGTCCTCGATGCTGGCGATCGCCAGCTCGCGCGAATCGATGCCATCGCCGTCGCCAAGGTGGCGACCGACGTAGCGCGCCATGTCCTCGGCATTGACCAGGCGGGCGCGCTTCATCCGCCGCAGCAGCGCCAGCCGCGCCAGCTGTTCGGGAGTGGGCGGGGTGGTGGCATTGGCGCTGCGCGGGATCGGCTGCGGTCTGCGGTGCGGTGCGCGCAGGCGGCTCTCGTCCATCAGCGGGCCGGCCGCGACGGGCAGACGCAACGCGTCCTCGCTGGCGGTGAGCACGCCGCGGCAGGCCCGGCGCAGCAGCACGTCGAGCCGGTCCGGCGCGCGCAGCCGGTAGTCGAGGAAGGCCAGCGCGCGGCGGTTGGCCTGGCGGATGTCCTCGTCCAGCCGGGCCAGGTATTCGTCGATGCGTTCCAGCTCACGCAGGCGCGACAGGCTGCGCGCCAGCCGCGCCTGCGCGCGCGCCGGATCGCCGTTGCCAGCGTGCTCGGCGTACCACGCCGACAGTTCCTGCCGGCGCGGGCCGGCTTCGAGCTGCTGCACCATCGCCAGGATCGAACTGCGCCGCGCCAGCGGATGGTCGGCGCGGTGCAGTTCGGCGTAGTCGCCGATGAACAGCTGGCTGACGTAGCGCTCGAACCACTGCCGCGCGAACTGCGCCGTGGTCTCGGCCTTGCTCAGTTCCGGCATCAGGTCGCGCACCTGCAGGCTCATCGACGACAGCGACACCAGCAGGCGGCGCGCCTGGTCGGCGGCCTCGTCCAGGGTGCCGCCATCGGCGCGGCCTTCGCTGACCTGCTGCAGCTGCAGCTCGATTGAACGCATCTTGGCCGACAGGAAGGTCGGCCCGTGCTCGCTGAACTCCACCAGGGTGGACAGCAGCTGGGTGACCGCCGGAGGCATCGACACCATCTCGCGCGCGCCGATGCGCTCCTGGCGCAGCCAGCCGGCCAGGCGGAAGCGCTCGTGGATGGCGTTGGCGCGGGTGTTAAGCGAGGCATCGGGGGCCTGGCCGTCCTCGTCTTCCCACGGATCATCGGTGAGCAGGTAGCGCTCGAACGCGGCGGTGATCTCGCGGCGCGGGAAGCCATGGCTGGGCGGCACCGGCGCGTCCGGGCCGAAGAACTCCTCGAACAGCCGGCACAGCAGCGACCAGTAATGCTCGCGGTTGGGCGATGCGAGGGGGCCGAAGATGCCGGCAGGCACGACCGAGAACAGCGACGGGGTGGTCGTGGATGATGTCGTGGTCAAATCCGGGAATCCTGCTACTGCCTGCCGTGCCGCCGGATTGTGGCACAACGCCCACGGCGCCGGCGGCTCGCGGGACTGCCTCTCCATGGCATCCAAATGCCGGCCGATCACCGTCGCCGGCCTGCGCCTGCAGGCGGCGACGGCGCTTGGGGTTTACTCGACGGTGACGCTCTTGGCCAGGTTGCGCGGCTTGTCCACGTCGGTGCCGCGGGCCAGGGCGGTGTGGTAGGCCAGCAGCTGAACCGGAATCGTGTGCACGATCGGGCTCAGCACGCCGGCGTGGCGCGGGGTGCGGATCACGTGCACGCCCTCGGAGGCGGTGAAGTTGCTGTCCTGGTCGGCGAACACGAACAGCTCGCCGCCACGTGCGCGCACTTCCTGCATGTTGGACTTCACCTTCTCCAGCAGGCTGTCGTTGGGGGCGATCACCACCACCGGCATTTCCGCGTCCACCAGCGCCAGCGGGCCGTGCTTGAGCTCACCGGCCGGATAGGCCTCGGCGTGGATGTAGGAGATTTCCTTCAGCTTGAGCGCGCCTTCCAGCGCGATCGGGTAGTGCAGGCCGCGACCGAGGAACAGCGCGTTGGCCTTGCCGGCAAAATGCTCGGCCCACACCGCGATCTGCGGCTCCAGGTTCAGCGCGTGCTGCACGCTGCCCGGGACCATGCGCAGCTGCTCCAGGTAGCCGGCTTCCTGCGCGGCGTCGATGCGGCCGCGCAGTTTGCCCAGCACCACGGTCAGCTGGAACAGCGCCACCAGCTGGGTGGTGAAGGCCTTGGTCGAGGCCACGCCGATCTCGGCACCGGCGCGGGTGTAGCAGACCAGTTCGCTGGCACGCGGGATCGCGCTTTCCGGCACGTTGCAGATCGACAGCGTGTGCGTGTGGCCCAGCGACCTGGCGTACTTGAGCGCCTCCATCGTGTCCAGGGTTTCGCCGGACTGGGAGATGGTGACGATCAGGTGCTTCGGGTTCGCATGCGCGGCGCGGTAGCGGTACTCGCTGGCGATCTCCACGCTGCATGGCAACCCGGCGATGGCCTCGATCCAGTAACGCGCGGTAAGGCCAGCGTAATAGCTGGTACCGCAGGCGATGATCTGCACGCCCTCGATGCCCGAGAGCATCTGCTCGGCATTCTTGCCGAACAGCGTGGCCGGGAAACCGGCTGCATCGATCGCCGCCTCGATGGTGTCGCCCAGCGCGCGCGGCTGCTCGTGGATTTCCTTCTGCATGAAGTGGCGGAACGGGCCCAGCTCCAGCGAGGCCAGCGACACATCGGACACGTGTTCGCCGCGCGCCACCGGCAGGTTGTGCTCGTCATAGACCTGCACGCCATCGCGGCGCAACTCGGCAGTGTCGCCTTCCTCGAGGAAGATCACCCGGCGCGTGGCCTGCACGATCGCCGACACGTCGGAGGCGACGAAGTTCTCGCCCTCGCCCAGGCCGACCAGCAGCGGACAGCCCATGCGCGCGGCGACCAGCCGATCCGGTTCGGCCTGGCTGACCACGGCCAGCGCATAGGCGCCGGTGAGCTCCTTGACCGTGCGCTGCAGCGCCACCAGCAGGTCGTCGCCTTCCTTGAGGTGGTGGTGCATCAGGTGGGCGATGACCTCGGTGTCGGTCTGCGACTCGAAGGTATAGCCCAGTGCCAGCAGCTTCTCGCGCTGCTCCTCGTGGTTCTCGATGATGCCGTTGTGGACCAGCGCCACGCCCTCGCTCACATGCGGGTGGGCATTGGCCTCGGTCACGCCGCCATGGGTGGCCCAGCGCGTGTGCCCGATGCCCAGGGTCGCACTGAAATGCGCGGCGGTCGCGGCCGCCTCCATCTCGGCCACGCGACCGGTGCGGCGGACCCGGCGCATGCCGTCCGCACCGAGGACGGCAATACCCGAGGAGTCATACCCGCGGTATTCAAGGCGCTTGAGGCCCTCGACCAGTACCGGGACCACATCGCGATTGGCGATCGCACCCACAATGCCGCACATATTCGATCCAGCAGTAGAGACAGGCGGCCATTTTAGACGGGCGTTCGCCAAGCCGGACACCGCAGCGGCCCGGCAGTGTCCGCCATGGTGTCCGCGGACAGGCGGACACTTCCCGGGCTCGCGAGATTCCCTTTAGTTTCAATGACTTGCAGTTGGCACGACTCGTGCGTAAGACAGGGCAGACCATTCACGAGTGCGCCCATGATTCCCGACACCTCCGCCCAGGATCGCCCGCTGTCCGATGCCGCCGCTCCCGCACGCTGGCGGCGCTGGGCCTGGCCGGCCGCCGGCGCGGTGCTGTTGCTGGGTGCGATTGGCTGGGTGGCCAGCGGCTGGAGTGCCGGTGCGCGCTCGTATGACGGCTCGCGGGTACGCATCGCCCAGGTCACCCGCGGCGACCTGGTGCGCGACCTGTCGGCCGACGGCAAGGTAATCACCGCCAACAGCCCGACCCTGTACGCCATCGCCGGCGGCACGGTCGCCCTGAAGGTGGTGGCCGGCGACGTGGTCAAGCAGGGCCAGGAGCTGGCGGTGATCGACAGCCCGGAACTGCGCAGCAAGCTGGTGCAGGAGGAGTCCACCCTGGCCAGCATGGAAGCCGAGGCCAGCCGCGCCCAGCTCGATGCGCGCATCGCCACGCTCAACGCACGCAAGGCCCTGGACCAGGCCGAAGTGGCGCATACCGCCGCGCGCCGGGACCTGGAGCGCTACGAGCGTGCCTACGCCGGTGGCGCGGTTTCCAACAACGACCTGGCCCGTGCCCAGGACGAAGTGAAGAAGGCCGACATTGGCCTGCAGACCGCGCGCAGCGATGCCGGGCTGCAGGGCCAGGGCGCGATGCTGGACGCACGCAACAAGCGCCTGCTTGCCGACCGGCAGAAGGCGGTGGTGGCCGAGCTGCAGCGCCAGGTCGCCGCGCTGACCCTGCGCGCGCCGTTCGATGGCCAGGTCGGCCAGGTGCAGATTGCCCAGGGCACCAACGTGGTCACCAATGCACCGATCCTGAGCGTGGTCGACCTGAGCGAATTCGAGGTCGAGATCCGCGTGCCGGAAAGCTTCGCCCGTGATCTGGGCATCGGCGTCCCGGCCCAGGTCACCAGCCAGGGCAAGCAGTTCCCGGCCAAGGTGTCGGCGGTGTCGCCGGAAGTGGTCAACGGCGAGGTCACCGCGCGCCTGCGCTTCGACGACGGCCAGCAGCCGCCGGGCCTGCGCCAGAACCAGCGCCTGTCCACCCGCATCGTGCTGGATACCAAGAAGAACGTGCTGATGGTCGAACGTGGCCCGTTCGTCGAGCAGGACGGCGGCCGCTTCGCGTGGGTGGTGGTTGGCCGCAGCGCCGAACGCCGCCCGGTGCAGACCGGCGTCAGCAGCCTGGGCTACGTGGAAATCGTCTCCGGCGCCAACGAAGGCGACCGCATCGTCATCTCCGGCAGCGACCAGTTCGGCGACGCCGAACGCGTGGCGATCAACTGACCCGCCCCTTACACAACGACTTTCACCAAAAGGATTACGTCATGCTGGAAATGCGCAAGGTCTCCAAGGTCTACCGCACCGCGATGGTCGAAACCCACGCCTTGCGCTCGCTCGACCTGCACGTGCGTGAGGGCGAGTTCGTCGCCGTCACCGGTCCGTCCGGCTCGGGCAAGACCACCTTCCTCAACATCGCCGGCCTGCTGGAGACCTTCAACGAAGGCGACTACCTGCTCGACGGCGAGAACGTGCGCGGGATGTCCGACGACGACCGCAGCCGCCTGCGCAACCGCAAGATCGGCTTCATCTTCCAGGGCTTCAACCTGATTCCGGACCTCAACCTGTTCGACAACGTCGACGTGCCGCTGCGCTACCGCGGCATGGGCGCGGCCGAGCGCAAGGCGCGGATCGAGAAGGCGCTGGGCCAGGTCGGCCTGGCCTCGCGCATGAAGCACTTC